>DAHVXO010000080.1 GCA_027356675.1 Symbiobacteriaceae bacterium
GAAGGGCGCGTGGTGATCGGCGGGGGCCCCAGCCCGCTCGCGGCAGAGACCGGCGGCTACTTCATCGAGCCGACCGTCATCGCCGATGTGGACCCGCACGCCCGGATTGGCCAGGAGGAGATCTTCGGGCCGGTGCTGGCGGTGCATAGGGCGGAGTCCTACGAGGAGGCCATCCGGATTGCGAACGATACCGAGTTCGGGTTGACCGGGGCGGTCTTCTCCCGGAATCGGGCCAAGCTCGAGTATGCTCGGGAGCATTACTACGTTGGCAATCTCTACTTCAACCGCAAATGCACGGGCGCCCTGGTGGATGTCCACCCGTTCGGCGGGTTCAACATGAGCGGGACGGATTCCAAGGCCGGTGGGCGGGAGTACCTGCTGCTTTTCAGCCAGTCCAAGTGCGTGAGCGAGAAGCTGTAGACCGGCGCGCACAACCCCCGCATGGAGTCATGCGGGGTTTTGCGCGCCTGGGTACCTACATGAGCTTGAATAGCGAGGCCATCTCTTTCATGGCCACATCGCCCACCTGGTGCCCCCAGTACCAGAGCACCAGGTCCACCGTGCGGATTCGTTCGCCGGTCTCGGCCGCAATCGCCCCGCACAGGTCCTCCGACGTGGTCAGGAGGTACGCGGCGAGCCTTACCACCGGCCCCGACCGGACCACCACATCCCAGCCCAGGTTGCGGGCCAGATGGTAGCGGTTGTTCGCACCCACGAAGGGCAGCGTGACCATCCAGGCCAGGACCTCCTTGGTGGGCTTGGCCGCCAGGCGAACCATCTGACCGGGCTCCCGAGCCAGGTCAGCGGCGAAGGCGAGAATCGTGTCGATTTTACGCGGGTTGCGTACGACCCCCAGGGCAGCGATGCGTACGTCCAGCGGGCGTGCTGCCACCCTGGCCGGGTCCCAGCCCATGAAGGCCTCGGAAAAGCGGTCCCAGTGCTTGAGCATGACCTGTGGGGTCAACCCGCAGCAGGCCACGACCCAGCCGTACTCCCGGAGCAGGTCGGCATCGGTGGCGCGACCCGGCTCCTCACCCCGCCACCCGGTCAGCATGGCCGTCGGGTCCGGGGCTGTGGCGTGCAGGTGATCCAGCGCATGTTCCCAGAGTGCAAGTGTGTTCATGATCGCATACTTCACCATGACGGCTCCGGTACCTGCCGCCCACCGTAGTGTGACAGAGCCTCACGCACTGAGAGGCCGATCGGCAGGAAGGTATAACGTATTAGGAGAATCATGTCTGATATGCTTCATGTCAGGAAATAAACGTGCGCCGGAGGGTAACATGGAAATTCAGACCATGCGAATCGGGTTGTTGGGTCTTGGCACCGTCGGCGTTGGGGTGGCCAAACTGCTCAGGGAGAACGGCGACATCATTCAGCTCAAGACCGGGCTGAACCTCGAGCTGGCCAAGGTCCTGGTCCGCGACGCCTCCAAGGTCCGGGCGGGGCTGTCCGAGTTGCCCCTGACCACCAACCCGGACGACATCCTCAAGGACCCTTCCATCCGGATTGTCGTAGAGCTCATGGGCGGCGTCGAGCCTGCCCGGTCTTATATGATCGAGGCTCTCAAGGCCGGCAAGACCATCGTCACCGCCAACAAGGACGTGGTGTCTGAGTACGGCAAGGACCTCTACGACGCAGGCGACAGCGGCGACGCCGAACTCTACTTCGAGGGCAGCGTCGGCGGCGGCATCCCGGTCATCAAGCCCCTCAAGGAGAGCCTTTCGGCCAACCGGATGCAGAAGGTCATGGGTATCGTCAACGGCACGACGAACTACATCCTCACGCAAATGACCCAGTCCGGCAAGGCCTATGCCGACGCCCTGCGGGAGGCCCAGGAGCTCGGCTACGCCGAGCCCGACCCGACCAACGACGTCGAAGGTTTCGACGCCGCCCGCAAGCTGGCGATCCTCGCCTCGATTGCCTTCATGTCCCGGGTCAAGCCGGGCATGGTCTATACGGAGGGCATCACCCGCATCACGCCAACTTACATCGAACTGTGGCGCCGGTTTGGCTGGGTGGTCAAGCTCCTGGCCATCGGTAAGGAGATCGACGGGCGCATCGAGGCCCGGGTCCACCCGGCCTTCATCCCGCGTGAGCATCCGCTGGCGGCCGTCAACGGCGCACTGAACGCCATCTTCGCGGTGGGCGAACCCGTGGGTGAGGTCATGTTCTATGGGCGGGGCGCCGGGGCCGGCCCCACCGCCTCGTCGGTGGTCAGCGACCTGATTGCCGCCGCCCTCTCCAAGCGCACCCCCGGTCGGCGTGCCGGTGACGCCTGCACCTGCCTCTTCGCGAAGCAGGTCATGGACATTGGGGCGGTGGTGAGCCGCTACTACCTGCGCCTGACCGTAGCGGATGAGTCCGGCGTGCTGGCCCAGGTGGCCGACGCCTTCGGTGCGGAGGGGGTCTCCATCGCACAGGTGGTCCAGAGCAGCGGCGGCCCCGACCGTGAGGAGGAGGGCACTGACGCTGAACTGGTCCTGGTAACCCACTCGGTGCGGGAGGCAAACATGCGGGCTGTTGTGAAGCGGCTGCAGGGGCTGCCCGTGGTCGAAGCCGTCGCCAACGTGATCCGAGTGGAGGGTTGAGAGACGCGGAGAGGAGTCACGCCATATGCTGACGCCCCAGTCTCGTTTGCCCCTGAATCGCAAGGCTCGCAAGCTAGTGATCTGGGTTGCGGTCTTCGGGGTGGTTGTGCTGGCGATTCTGGTCCGCGCTGTGACTATTGAACCCCGCTTGGTCAAGGCTTACTTGCGCGATGAGCGCCCCGTCGTGCTGGCCCACCAGGGCGCTTCCGGGTACGCCCCCTCCAATACGCTGGAATCCTTCGCCCTGGGCCTTCAGCAGGGGGCGGATATCCTCGAACTGGACGCCAACCTGACCAGGGACGGGCAGGTTGTGATCAGCCACGATACCGCTATCGATCGGATGTCCAACGGCAAGGGGCTCATCAAGAGCATGACCCTGGCCGAGCTGCGCCAGTTAGACTTCGGCTACGGCTTCAGCCCGGACGGCGGCAAGACCTTCCCCTACCGGGGCAGGGGTGTCACGATCCCCACGCTGGAGGACGTCTTCAACCAGTTCCCCGACATGCGGGTCAACATCGAGATCAAGCAGGTCGATCCGCCGATGGAGGAGCAGGTGTTGGATGTCGTCCGCCGCTATCACATGGAGGACAAGGTCCTCATCAACTCCTTCCCCAGCGAGCCGACGCTGCGGTGGAGGCAGCTGACCGGCGAGCGGTTCGCCCTTGGGGCCGACCAGGCCGACATGTTCAAGTTCGCCGCCTACTGGCTGCCGCATCTGGACTGGCTCTATGCCCCTACCCGGGATGCCTTCCAGATCCCGGTGTCGCAGAAGCTGGGCCCGGTCACCATCCAACTGGGCACATCCCGGCTGATCGAGCGGGCGCACAAGCTGGGCATCAAGGTCCACTATTGGACCGTCAACGATGAGGAGACCATGCGGCGCCTGATCAAACTGGGAGCCGACGGGATCATCACCGACTACCCCGACCGGGCGGTCAAGGTGCTCAAGGAGATGGGACTCCGTTAATGTGCGAACGAGGGCGCCCTTGCCGGGGCGCCCTCTCCGTTGCCGGGGCGAAGAGAGCCTCCCGCCGATTTTATTAGAAATCTACGTTGTCCAGCCTGAACAGGTCGTGGGCCTTCATGATGTTGATCAGCTTGACCGGGTACTGCGAGTCCGTGGCGTACCCGGTTCGGCGCAGGGCCCAGGCTCCCAGTACCGGGTCCGCCTGCACCGCCCGGAAGGGGGCGTAGCGGGGCCGGTTCAGCAGGAAGTCGGCATGGTCCTGCCAGCTCTCAGCGACGCTGTGGTAGGCCCGGAAGGCATCGTCCACCCGGTACGCGACCCCGTTATACTCCTCCCATGTATTGGAGATGACCGAACCCGCCGGCCCCTGCCCCTTGATGCCGAAGAGGTTGTAGGAGACCTGCCCGGTGTACTTGTCCACCGGAGCGTTCTGCCCCCAGCCGGTCTCGAGAATGGACTGAGCCACCTGCAGGGAGGCCGACAGTCCGGTCTCCCGATAGACGGGCAGTGCCATTTTGATGGCCATGGGCTTGAAGTCCGGCTGCGAGATCACTGCCTGGGCGGTGTAAATCTTGCCCAGGAAGACCCGGAAGCTCACCTTGTCGCTGTAGATGACCTGGCCGGTGGCATCCTGGGCGGCCGCCCGCAGGGTCCGGGACCCGGCCTGGGCCGCCGTGGGGGTCCAGGTGAAGGACTCGCCCCGGCCCAGCACGGAGACCACCCGACCGCCCTCGTCCAGCAGTTGGTATTCGACGGAGCGCAGCGGCACATTCCCCTGGGTCTTGAGCGTCACCGGTCCGGTCACCACCTGACTCGGCCCCACCCCGCTGGTCCAAATCCGCGCGCCGCCGGGCACCGTGAAGGTGACCGGGTCGGGTTCCCGCACCACGCCGTCCTTGCCGGTCACCCGTGCAGTGAGCGTGTGGCGTCCGGCGTCGGCGGGACCGACCTGCCAGGTGTAGTTGTAGCCCCAGCCCAGGCTCTTGCCGTCCAGCAAGTACTGCACGGAATCGATCGGATAATTGGCCGTGGCCCTCAGCGTGACGGGACGGGCGACCACCGCACCATCAGCAATGCCGCCGATGAACTGGCGGTACCCGGACTTGACCGTCACGGCCACTGGGTCCGATGTGTAGGTCGTGCCCGCACGGTCTGTGGCGACCGCCTGGAACTGCTTCGGGCCGCTATGGGCGATCTGCGGGTACCAGGTGATGCGATCGCCCGGTCCCACGGTCCCAAGCTTCTCCACACTGCCGGACGCCGGATCGATGAGGCTGAAGGTCACCTGTGTGGCCACGAACCCCAGGTCTGAGCCCAGCGCAACCGGTCCGGTGATGGTGCCGCCCGGCTCCACCCCGGTGAGGCCCACTCGGGTCTCCGGCCAGACCAGCACCGGAATCGGGTTCGAGTACCGGGCGCTACCGGCGGTGTCGTACACTGCTGCCACGATCAGCCGTACTCCGGTCACGGTCGGGTCAGGCGTGTAGGTGTAGCTCGCCCCCACGTCGGTGCCCGCAGCGATGATGGGGCCTGACCCGGTGGCTGGGTCGAGCAGAAGGAACTGCACCCGGCTGCCCGTCGCCCCCTCGGCCCGCAGCGGAAAGGGGCCGCGGATCATCTGCCCGGGGAGGAGGGTGGGGACGGTGACCGGTGCGGGCACCGAAACGCCTTCCTTGCTCGTGTCAATCAGCACAGCCCGCCGCACCGGGTCCCAGTCCACGCTCACGCCCATGGTGGTCGCGATGAAGCGGACCGGCACGAACGTCCGATCCCCGATCAACTGAGCCGGAACGTCCAGCGTCGCCGCGGCGTAGCAGCTGGGGTCCAGGCAGGCCAGGCGCCTGTCGATCTTCAGCCGGACGTAGCGGTCGCCCCGCTGCACGGCGATGGAGCGCTCGGCGCCATTCCAGGTGGCCGTGGCCCCCATGGCTTCAAAGACCCCGCGCAGCGGCACCAGGGTACGGTCGGCGACGACGGTCGCCGGGGGGTTGAGGGGGATCACCTGCCCATCCAGGATCACCTGGACGGATAGCGCAGCGGCGGCCACGCGGTACGGCGGCAGTAGACTAGCGCCCAAGAGCGCTAGCCCGGCGACGGCAGTCAGGCCCGAACGGAATCGCATGAGCTGGTTCACCTCCGAAACATATAGCAATAACTAAGACGGGTACTATACGTTTTAGGTTCCGGTTCAAACTGTGGAAGGCGCCCATGCGGGCGCCTTCCCTCAGTAGCGGGCCGATTGCGGTCCCGCAAGCCAATAACCTGCATACAGCCCCACCGCTAGCAGAACCGGGTGGTACCACGCCAGACCGGGCGCCAGCGCCGGATCGACCACTGGCAGCCAGCGCAGCCCATAGCCCAGTAGCGCCGCAACCAGCCCGGCCCCCACGGCGATGGCACCCATGGCGATCGACCGATGCGGACTCGCTTGCAAGACTGCCAGGCCACTGACCGCCCCCATGAGGATCAGCGCAGCTCCCCAGAACTGGCCAGTCGCGAGCGCCACGGCAAACCAGGCGCAGCCCATCACCAGCGCACTCAGGCCCGCCAGCCCAACCGCCCGTGCATACTCGCCGGTAGAAGGCGGATCGTCCGGACAGAACTCAGGCCCAGCGGTCAGCGGGGGCCCAGGGTCCGGAGGTCTGTTCATGGTCATCCCTCCCCTCCGTGGATAACCAAATTCGCCCTCTGTGTAACCACCCCTTTTCCCCTCTAGCCGATACATCCGCGACGTCCTGTACCCTCCATTCACATTTGGATGTGCCAAATGCCGAAAGCATGAAGGAGCGGCTGGTCCCGTTGTCGTATGCCAATTTCCTGAGAGTGATCCGGAAGGCCATTGCAAGAGCGGGTACAGCCGCCCGCTGCGGGTTCTCGTGCGGCGCTGGGGTAGGCGCGGTTGCACGCGGGCACTCTACCGGAAAAGCATAGGCAGAAGAGGTGCGGCATTTTATGAGACGTCTCCTGATCCTGGCAGCGCTTTCCCTGCTGGTTCTGACAGCGTGTACAGCCAAGGGCGGCTCCGCCAACTGGGGGAGCCTGAAGGTGAGCTTCAGCAGGGTGCAGACCGAGCCGGCGGCGTGGACTGCCGACGTGCAAGTGGCCAACCGAACCGAGAAGACCCATGTGATGCAGTACAACGGGCAGTTCAAGTACACCATGCATGTCTACAAGGACGGCAACGAGATCTACAAGATGGCGTACGGGCCGCTAAGCAAGCCGGAGTTGCTGAACATCCTGCCGGGGGCCACTCAGTCACACATCGTCACGTGGGGATATACGGATCAGGCGGGTAAGAAGGTCGCACCGGGGAAGTACCAGGTCAAGGCGGAGATTCACGCGATTACGACCAGTGCCCAGGGCGGTCCGTTGGTCGGGCCCATCGATGTGGAGGTCAAGTAGGGAAGGGGCGGGGTGGCAGAGGCCACCTCGCTTTTTTATGACTTATGCCCCGGAATTCTGTCAACACTCACCTACTAAGATCCTAAGTACTGTCAATCGGGCATACCAAACAGGAAAGTTGTCGAATCCTGTTGAAGATGTTCCGGCATATAGGCTTGACCCATCAGGTAAAGTTGTGACGGAGGGACACCCGTTTGAAGCTGCGAGATTTATTGACCGCCCTGGATGAGGGTGCGACGGCGGTTGCTGTTGCCGACCAGGAGGTGCTGGGCATTGCGGCGGATTCCCGCCAGGTGAGACCGGGCGACCTCTTCGTCTCCATTCCTGGGGCGCGGGTGGACGCACACCAGTACATCGGTCAGGCGGCGGCCAAGGGTGCCGTGGCAGTGGTCGCGCAGAAGCGGGTAGAGGCGCCGCCGGGGGTGGCCGTCGTCACGGTCCCCGACAGCCGCTTCGCCCTGAGTGCGCTCGCCGACAAGCTCTATGGCTCGCCCTCCCGCAAGCTCAAGGCCGTCGGCATCACCGGGACCAACGGGAAGACGACCATCGCCTACCTGGTCAAGGCTGTGGCCGAGGCCGCCGGCCGGAAGGCGGGCGTCATCGGCACCGCTGGCATGATGCTCGGGGACGAGGTCTTGGAAGCCAAGAGCGGGTATACGACTCCCGAGGCCCCCACCGTCCAGCGCCTGCTCGCCCAGATGGTGGAGCGGGGCGCCGATGTGGTCGCCATGGAGGTCACCTCCCATGCCCTGGACCAGCATCGGGTGGCGCACTGCCGCTTCGACGTGGCCATTTATACGAACCTGACGCACGAGCACCTCGACTACCATCGGGATATGGAATCGTACTATCAGGCCAAGGCCAAGCTTTTCCGGATGCTCAAGCCCGGCGCCGTCGCGGTCATCAACCTTGATGACCCTTATGGGCTACGCCTGGTGGAGGAGGTCCCGCACGGCGTGAACCTCCTCACATACGGCTTTGCCCCGGAAGCGGCGGTGAGGGCCGAGGACCTCTCCCTGACGGCCTCAGGCGCGACATATCACCTGGTTACGCCGATTGGCGAGGCGCAGGTCGAGGCGCCTTACTTATTTGGGACCTATAACGTGAGCAATGCCCTGGCTGCCCTGGCGACCGGCATGGCGCTCGGCTACGGCATGAGCACGGGCGTGGAGGCCATGCGCTGGGCCCACGGGGCACCGGGCCGGTTCCAGCGGGTCGACCTGGGCCAGGATTTTACGGTCGTGGTGGACTACGCCCATACGCCCGATGGTTTTGAAAAATTACTGAGCGACGTCGCCCGGATTCGCAAGCCCGGCACCCGTCTGACCATGGTGTTCGGTTCGGCCGGTCACCGGGATCACACCAAACGGCCCGAAATGGGCCGTATCGCCGGTGATTACTGCGACCGGCTGGTGCTGACCGAGGAGGACCCCCGCACCGAGGATGCCATGGAGATCTCCCGAGAGATCGCCTCCGGCGTGCGCCGGCGTGAGGTGGAGATCCTGCTGGTGGAGGACCGGATTGCGGCGATCGAGAAGGCGATCCACCTGGCCGCCCCCGGCGATGTGGTCCTCATCACCGGCAAGGGCGATGAGAAGGATCTGGAGGTCCAGCATCCCACCACATGGCACGGCGATGTGTCGGCCGTCGAAGCAGCCCTGCGCCGGCTGCTGAACGACCCCGCCACGGGGCGCCGGGTCACGGCATAGTGGCTTTGACGTCGACACCTGCCCTATCTTGTGCAGGTGTTCTTCTTCTCCTCGAAATATTATCGTGCAACCAAGAAGGGGAATTCGAAATTTCCCGGTAATACCTACATGCACGCATTCACGCAAAAAGGGGGTCGGGGTACACGTGCGTCGGAAGCTCGGAATCGTCATGTTGGTCGTGTTCCTTCTTGGCGTTCTCTCAGCATGTGGCGGTGGCGCCAAGGTCGACACTTCGAAGCAGAAGCCCTGGAAATCCGGCGATAAGACCG
>DAHVXO010000092.1 GCA_027356675.1 Symbiobacteriaceae bacterium
CTTGGGCCTGGGCGTCGGCCAGGGGAATGCCCTGCGACAGCAACGCGTTGATGTAAATATCCAGCGGATTGCCGGGCATGAGTCGGACCAGGAAGAAGGTGAGCGTCGTCACGACAAAGATGACCGCGACCGACTTGACCAGTCGCTGTAGGATATAGTTGCGGGACAGTCTGCGCAAAATGGCCACGGGTCTCCTCCTCTCCTTGACGACAGGGCACTAGCGTACCGCCGCCATGACGGCGTTGTGGAACCGGGGACGAAGGCGAATGGTCACGTCGGACCGACCAAAGTGCACATTGTTGGTCAGAAGTGCCACCACAAGCTGCCGGGCCGGGTCCATCCAGAGGCTGGTACCGGTGAATCCGGTATGCCCGAAGGAGCCGGGGGAAAATAGATCACCGCAGCTCATGAACTCATCGCCGGGTCGCAAGACGATCCAGCCCAGGCCGCGCCCATCTGCCAAGCCGGGGGTCAGGACCCGGGTTGCGGCCGCAAGGGTGGCCGGGGCGAGCACCGGCGGAAGACCTGCGGCCCCGCCCCGCAGCCACATCTGGCCGTAGGCAGCGACCTCCACCGCAGTGGCAAACAGCCCTGCATGGCCAGCGACGCCGCCAAGGGCGGTGGCCCGCTCGTCGTGGACCTCGCCCACCTGGTACCGCCCCAGGTACTCCCGATACTCGGTGGCCGCACATTGGGAACGCAGTCCGGCAGGCGGATTGAAACCGGCCGTCGGCAGATCGAGCGGCTGGAAGACCTGCTGCCGGGCGAACTGGTCCAGCGGCTGTCCGCTCACTTTCGCCACCAGTTCGCCCAGCAGAATGAAGCCCAGGTCGCTGTAGATCACCTGACTGCCGGGTGCCGCCTTCAGCGGCGCCTGCACAATGCGGTCGATCAGTTCCGGTCGGGTGCCCGCCTCCTGCTGCAGCGGCAACCACTCCGCCAGTCCCGCCGTGTGCGTCAGGAGCTGCCGGATGCGCACTTCTTCTTTGCCGTTGCCGGTGAATTCCGGAAAGAAGGAGTACAGACGGTCGTCCAGCCGGAAGGCGCCCCGTTCCAGGAGGAGCAGCACCGACGGCAACGTCGCCATGACCTTCGTCAGGGAAGCGAGATCGAAAACCGTGTCCAATTCCATGGGGCGCCGCTCGGCTTTGGGCCTTGCCTGTGCCCAGCCCAGCGCTCGGTGTGCGGCCACGACGCCGCTGCGGGCGACGACCGCCACAGCGCCTGACAGCCGTTCTGTTTGGATCTCGGCGGCGAGCACGTCCATGGCGACTGCCAGTCGTTCGGCATCCAATCCTGCATCCGCTGGATTCCCGTACACCAACCCGTGGGGCAAAAACCCATGGTGTAGTCCATCGTATACCGGAATGCCAGCAGTCTCCATGACAGATCCTTCCCATCTGAGCGAAATCAGTACCGGGATCAAATCTAATCCGTTCACAACTGGTATATACAACATACTTCGGCGACCGCCGATTCTCCTGTCCGCTGCACCACATTTAGTGAAATTACCTGATCTGCAGGAACAGAGCGGCTCAGCGGCAAATCTGTAAAGATGTCTGTACCACTCAGAACAGATGCGTACGAGGTGTTCCCTGTGACTCATGTACTTCCCGGTATTGATGTACTGTTGCAGGATCGTATCGGCGTGTTAGGCGGACAGCGGGTAGGCATCATTACCAACCAGACCGGCGTAACCGCTCGTCTGGAATCCACCGCCCTTCGCCTCGTACGCCATCCGGATGTGCGGGTGACGGCGCTCTACTCGGGTGAACACGGCATCCGGGGCGATATCCCGGCCGGCGAGCACGTGGTGAGCGCCACAGACCCGGCCACTGGACTGCCGGTGTACAGCCTCTACGGGGCGACCCGTAAGCCTACCCCAGAGATGCTGCAGGATGTCGATTTGCTGGTTTTTGATATGCAGGATGCGGGCTCCCGCTTCTTCACCTACACCTGGACCATGGCCTTGTGCATGCAGGCCGCTGCGGAACACGGAAAGCGGATGGTCGTGTTGGACCGTCCGAATCCCATCGGGGGCTCCGCTGTGGAGGGCGGTGTGGTTCAGCCCGGTTACGAGTCGTTTGTCGGCCTTTATCCGGTCGTCACCCGACACGGTCTGACCAGCGGCGAGATCGCCGGTTGGTTGAACGAGAAGCACGCGATTGCCTGCGACCTGACAGTGATACCCATGGCGGGTTGGCAACGTGCCCTCTGGTACGATGAAACGGGACTGCCCTTCGTGCCACCCAGCCCCAACGCGAACTGCCTGGAGATGTTGATGCTCTATCCAGGCACCTGCTTTTTTGAAGGCACCAACCTCTCAGAGGGACGCGGCACGACCACGCCGCTGCAGGTGTTCGGGGCTCCGTGGCTGGACCAGACCGCGGTGATTACCGAACTCGGGGCCCGCAACCTGCCCGGAGTCCGATTCCGCCCGGCCGGCTTTACTCCGTGGACCTCCAAGTTCGCGGGGCAGTTCTGCCGGGGGGTGCAGGTTCACGTGGTCGACCGCCACGCGCTGCAGCCAGTCGCCCTGGGTGCGCACCTGCTGGATGTCTGCATGCGGCTGCACCCCGACCAGTTCCAGTGGCTCACCTGGGGACAGGATCAAAAGCGGACCATCGACCGCATCACTGGCTCCGACCGGCTGGGCAAGGCCCTGGATGCCGGTGAGCCGATAGCGGCGGTGCTGACCGAATGGGAAAATCAGGCCCAGGCCTTCGCAGAAGCGTCCAGGCCGTATCACCTGTATCTGTAACGGCGTGAGTGAGCAGAAGGGAAGAGCCCCATGACCGCACCACAGGCATTGCTTGGCATCGACGGCGGTGGCACCAAAACCCGCTGTCTGGTGGCTGACCTGACAGGACAGATTCTCGGCGAGGGACTCGCCGGCCCCTCCAACTACCAGGTACTAGGGCTAAAGGATGCTGCGACCAACGTACGTGCCGCCGTACAGGCGGCTCTGGCCGCCGCCGGCCTGACCCTGGCCGACGTGGCCGCCGCCTGTGCCGGCCTGGCCGGAGTCGCCCGCCCCGAAGACCACCTCGCGATGAAAGAAGCGCTGTCGCTGCTGCTCCCCGCCCGGATAGACGTGGTCGAGGATGCCCGCATCGCGCTCGAGGGCGCCCTGGGCGGCTCTCCCGGCGTGGTGGTCATCTCCGGCACCGGGTCGATTGCCCTTGGCCTGTCCACAGCCGGCGAGCTGGTCCGGGTCGGCGGCTGGGGATGGCTGCTGGGCGATGAGGGTAGCGGTTACGACATCGGACACCGGGCTTTGAACGCCGCCCTGGCAGCCCTGGACGGAGTTGGTTCGCCCACGAGCCTGGGCGAACGGATCATGCAGGCCTGGCAACTGGAACGCCTTGATCAAATCGTTGGCCGGGTCTACCAGAACCTGCCCCAGGCGCGTGTGGACGTTGCCGGGTTGGTGCCGGTGGTCATGGCGGCGGCTGCTGAGGGCGATGATGTCGCTGCCACGATTCTGGTCAAGGCCGGCCGCGACCTGGGGCGCTTGGCCACCACCGTTCTGGAACGCCTGGCGCTGCCGCCCGCCCTGCCCCGTCGGGTGGCCGTGACCGGCGGTGTCGTCACCAACAGCGACATCGTTCGGGAGGCCATGGGCGCCTCCCTGTCGGAACGCTTCCCGCAGGCTGCGATCATGGACTGTCTGCGCACGCCTGCTGAAGGTGCGGTGGCCATGGCCAAGGCGCTGCTGAACCCTCTCGTCACTCCCAGGCGTTCGGAGGTGAGTTCCCTGAGCCCTGTGCAAAAGCACCCTGCCGTGCCCCTCCACTACCAGATCCGCAAGTACCTGCTGGACGCAATCGAAAGCAAACAACTGCTGCCAGGCGATCAGGCACCCTCGGAACGGGAGTTGACCGAGCAGTTTGGCGTGAGCCGCCTGACGGTTCGACAGGCCATGACGGGGCTGGAGATGCAGGGCTACCTGCATCGGATCCAGGGCAAGGGCACCTTTATTGCCGCCCCCAAGTTTGAGCAGCCCCTGGCCGAGTTGTCCAGCTTCACAGAAGATATGCGCCGGCGCGGGCTAGTGCCCGCTGCCGTGGTGCTGACCGCTGAAGAGATCCCTGCCGGACTTCGGGTCGCCAAGGTCCTGGGCCTGGACCCATCGGCACCGATCTTTCGGCTTGAGCGCCTGCGCCTGGCCAACGGGGAGCCGATGGCCCTGGAGATCTCCCACGTCGATTCCTCCCTCTGCCCGGGTCTCGCGGCGTGCGACTTTACCAATCAGTCGCTCTATCGAATTCTGCAAGAGCGCTTCGGCATCCACCTGTGCCGAGCCACCCAGACCCTGGAGTCTATCGCGGCCGATGCTTATGAAGCCGCCACCCTCCACGTACGGGAAGGCACGCCGCTCACCCTGATCGAGCGGGTTTCGCGACTTGAGGGTGACCGCCGGGTCGAATATGTCCGCTCACTGTACCGCGGCGATCGCTATCGTTTTGTTGTGGAGCTGCAGCGTCAGGAGGGCCACCCCTATGAGCTTGGATCTAAGTAAATTGGCGACCGAGAGTCGACTGGCCGAATCGCTGGCGATCGACCAGTCCAGCACCGAAGAGATGCTCCGCATCATCAACGAACAGGATCAACTGATCACCCAGGCCGTGGCTCGGGAGATTCCCCAGATTGCCCGCGCGGTAGATCTGATTGTGGCCCGGATCCGGCAAGGCGGCCACCTGCTATATGTTGGGGCCGGCACCAGCGGCCGTCTGGGTATTTTGGACGCCTCCGAGATTCCCCCTACCTTCGGCTCGTCGCCCGACCTGATCCGGGGACTGATCGCCGGCGGGCGGGAGGCGGTCTTTGAGACCCGGGAAGGTGCCGAGGACGACGCCGAATCGGGCCGGGCAGAGGTCCTGGCCAATGCGCGGCCAGAGGACGTCGTGGTGGGCATTTCCGCCAGCGGCCGCACCCCCTTTACCCTGGGCGCACTCGAGGCCGCCAAGGCCATGGGCTGCGCCACCATCGCCGTCGCCAACAACGTGGCTTCGCCCATGGCGTCCGTCGCCGACGTTGGCATCGCCCCGGTGGTGGGTCAGGAAGTGATCATGGGTTCCACCCGCATGAAGGCGGGCACAGCCCAGAAACTGGTGCTGAACATGCTCTCAACCGGTGTGATGATCAAATTGGGCAAAGTCTACTCGAATCTGATGGTGGACATGCAGTGCGCCAACGAAAAACTGTATCACCGGGCCATTCGCATGGTCATGCTGGCCACCGGCACCGACGAAGCCACCGCATCGGATGCGCTGGAGCGCTGCGGACGCCAGACCAAGACCGCTGTCGTCAGCCTCCTGGCCGGGGTGGAGCCCGCCGGGGCCAGGGCCGCTCTGGCAGAAGCTGACGGGTTCGTGCGTCAGGCCATTGTCCTGGCGAAAGAAGCGACCCGATGAAGCGCCTGGAGGATCTGCGGGCCAAGCCTGAGCGTCTGGTGATTGGCCTGATGTCCGGCACGTCGGTGGACGGCATCGACGCCGCACTGGTCCGGATTCACGGTGGCGGTCCCGGCGTTCGCCTGCGGCTGGAGCACTTCCTGACCGTGCCTTTCGAGCCAGTTGAGCGGGAGGCCGTCTTCACCCTCTTCCGCCCGGAGTCAGCCGGGGTAGATGTCCTCTGCCGGGCCAACTTTGCTCTGGGTGAACTCTTCGCCCGGGCAGCCCTGAAGCTGATGGTGGAGGCAGGTATCCACGCTAACCAAGTGGATCTGATCGGCTCCCACGGGCAGACGGTCTGGCACGAGCCGACGGGCACCCCCTGGGGGGGCATCGCCGGGCCCAGCACGCTACAGATCGGCGAGCCGGCCGTCATTGCAGAACGGACCGGCGTGGTCACGGTCGCTGACTTCCGGGTCCGGGATATCGCCGCGGGCGGCCAGGGCGCACCGCTGGTCCCGTACCTGGACTACTGCCTGCTCCGGAGCGACCGGCTCAACCGGGTAACGCAGAACATCGGTGGCATTGGCAACGCCACCTATCTCCCGGCGGGGTGCAGTGCGCTGGAAATTGTCGCCTTCGACACCGGCCCCGGTAACATGATCATCGACGCCCTGACCGCCGCCCTGTTCGACCGCGCTTACGATGCGGACGGGCGCATTGCGGCCACTGGCCGCGTGGACGAAGCCCTGCTGACCGAGCTGCTGGACCACCCGTACCTGACTCAGCAGCCGCCCAAGACCACAGGGCGCGAGCTTTTCGGCGTGCAGTTCGCCCAGGAACTCATCGCCCGGACCGCGGCTCAGCCGATCAGCCCCTCCGACCTGGTGACCACGGCCACAGCCTTCACCGCCCGCTCTATCGCCGACGCCTACCGGCGCTTTCTTGGACCAGTCGACGAGGTCATCGTGGGTGGGGGCGGCGTTCGGAACCCTGTACTGATGCATATGCTTGCCGATGGATTGCCCGGCGTGCAGGTACATACCCACGAAGCCGTGGGGATCAACTCCGACGCCAAGGAGGCCATCGCCTTTGCGTTGCTGGCAAACGACTGCATCCTGGGCTTGCCGACCAACATCCCGGGGGCCACCGGCGGACACCCGGCAGTGCTGGGGAAAGTTGTGATGTGAAGCGGACATGACAAGGCCGATTCCACGCAGGTCAGGGCTATCGGTCTCACTTCAAACCGGTTAACGGCGCCCAGATCATACTTTTCCACCTCTGCATCCCAACGGTCGATCAGGGTATCTTCCGCTTCCACCGTATCGACCATTTGTTCGGGTGGCCCCTCAAAGTCCCACTCTGTAAACATGCGCTGTGAGCGTTCCCGGTTGTATTCGACCTGCACCGGCTGGAGCGGGCGGGCCGGATTTCCGATCTTACGGGCGGCCCAGAATTGGGCATGAATGTCGATGATCTTTTTGCCACTCGGTAATCGAATCATTGTGCAGACCTCCCCACAGAGGATGGATGTGGTTTCAAGCCTCGACAAAAATGGACCGGCGGGCAGCTTCCAGCACCAGGGCAACTGCGCCTACAACGCCAGCCTCTTCCTTGAGCTCAGAGAGAACGATCCGGGGGGGATACGGGACGAGCCGCTCCACAATCGTTCGGATCTGGTCCAGCAGAAGGGAGGCTGACTGCATGACCCCGCCGGTGAGGATTACCAGTTCGGGGTTCAGGAGACAGGCCATATTTGCCACGGCGATGCCCAGGTGCTTCGCCGTATCATCTACGACCGTCTGCGCACGGGGTTCGCCTTCGGCGGCCAGGCGCATCACCTCCGGAGCGCTCACCGGGCGGCCAAGGGCGAGGCTTCCCCGCCTGCCAATCCCCGGGCCGGCAGCGAACTGCTCCAAAAAGCCGTAAGCAGATGTGCCGACGGCGGGTGCCTCGATGGCTGCTGTATCCGTGGCGCAATACCCGACCTCCCCGGCCGCCTCCCGCGCACCGCGATAGATCTGGCCACCGGTGAGAATTGCAGCGCCAATCCCCGTGCCCACCGCCACGCAGAGCACGTCCTCCGCATCACGCGCTGCCCCAAACCAGCGTTCGCCCAGGAGAATGGCATTCACATCGTTATCCAGGAAAACGGGCAACCCGAACCGGGACTCA
>DAHVXO010000114.1 GCA_027356675.1 Symbiobacteriaceae bacterium
AGGTCTGCGACCACCTTCAGCATTACCTCAGGGCCACAGGCCCAGACCTCGCCCACCTGGCCCAACTCGATCAGTTGGGACAGAGGCAGCGTGACCAGGCCACGGGCGCCCGCACTGCCATCATCAGTCATGACCGTTACGGGCACACCAGTCTCGGCCAATTCCCGCGCTCCCGCCAGGTACGCTTCGTTGCGGGCGCCAACCACAGCGATGCACTCCCGCGCGTCCGGACCGGCTACCGCCCGGGCCCGCACCGCCGCCGCCACCATGGGCGGGATGCCCAGGCCGCCACCCACCAGGACCAGCCGCCCCGACCCTACCGCGGGGTCCGGGAAGCTGTGCCCCAAGGGTCCCATCAGATCCAGCTCCGTGCCGGGCTCGATCGTGGCGAGGGCGCGTGTCCCCCGCCCCACCACCCGGTAGATCAGGCTCACTTGCCCGCGGTCCGCATCGATTTCGCAGAGGCTGAAGGGCCGGCGCAGCAGCGGATCGATGGCCGTGGCGCGATCTGGCACGCACCGGACCTCCACGAACTGGCCTGCCACAGCCCGCCTGGCGATTTCGGGCGCCCGGAGCACCAGCTTGTACACATCGCCGGCGCCCGTGTGCCCCAGGACCGTCGCCCACTCCTGAACCCACTGAGCCTTTGTGCGAGACGCTTTCAAACCCACGACGAATCCACCACCTGCTGGTCCAACATCCGCAGCTTGCCGCTCACGATGGTGGCGTACGGTGCACCCGTCAGTTCCCATCCAATAAAGGGGCTGTTCTTCGACTTGGAGGCCATCTCCTGCGCCAAAACGGTCCAACGCTTCGCGGGATCGAAGACGGTGACGTCCGCCTCGGCGCCCTCCGTCAGCGACGGCGGGGTCACACCCAACAACTGGGCCGGCCGGGTGGACATGAGTTCGACCATCTGCGAGAGCGTGATAACTCCGGTCCGCACCAGCCGGTCCAACGTTAGCCCCACCGCAGTCTCAAGCCCCGTGATGCCGAAGGACGCGTTCTGATACTCGACCTCTTTCTCATCGTTGTGATGAGGGGCATGGTCGGTGGCAATCACGTCGATGGTACCGTCGGCAAGACCGGCGAGGATCGCCTGCCGATCCGCTTCCGTCCGGACCGGCGGGTTCATCTTCGTGTTGGTGCTATAGTTCATATCCGCCACGATCTGATCGGTCAGGGTGAAGTGGTGCGGGGTCGCCTCTGTGGAGACCTTGGCACCCATCTGCTTGCCCCAGCGGATCAGTTCCACCGAGTACTTGCTGGAGAGGTGCTGCATGTGGATGTGTGCCCCAGTCTCCAGCGAGAGCAGGATGTCCCGGGCCACGTGCAGTTCCTCGGAGGCCGCGGGGATGCCGCGGATGCCCAGGAGGGACGAGACCTTGCCAAAGTGCATGGCGCCGCCGCCCGAGAGGGACTTGTCCTCGCAGTGATCCATCACCATCAGCCCGAACTGCTTGGCGTAGATCATGGCCTGCCGCATGGTCTCGGCCTTCTCCACGGGTCTGCCGTCATCGGTGATGGCGACGATGCCGGCCGCCCGCATCTCCCCGATCTCGGCGAGTTCCTCGCCCTTGGAGCCCTTGGTGATGGCGCCGGTCGGCCAGACCTTGCAGAGCGCCTGCGCCGCCGCCTGGTCCTTGACGTAGGTTACCGTAATCACGTTGTCGATGACCGGGTTGGTGTTGGGCATGCAGGCCACGGCAACAAAGCCGCCACGCACCGCCGCCGCCGTGCCGCTCCGCATGTCTTCCTTATACTCCTGCCCCGGCACCCGCAGGTGCACATGCAAGTCGATGAAGCCGGGGGCCACGATCTTGCCGCGCGCGTCGATGACCGTATCGACACCGTTGTCCGTGAGGTTCTCGCCGATGGCGGCGACCTGATCGTTGCGAATGAGGAGATCAGCCACCTTGTCGAGCCCCGAGGCCGGATCCATCAGCCGGCCGCCGCGGATGAGAATGGTCATGCGGCGTCGCCTCCCCCAAGCAAGAGGTAGAGCAGGGCCATGCGTACGGCTACGCCGTTGGTGACCTGCTCGAGAATGACAGAGTGATTGCCATCAGCGATGGCGGAACTAATCTCAACCCCGCGGTTCATGGGACCGGGATGCATCAGGGTCACATCGGACTTGGCCAACTTCAGCCGGTTCTCGTTGATGCCCCAGAACTTGTGGTACTCTGCTACGCTGGGGAAGAGCGCCTTCTCCATACGCTCGAGCTGCAGGCGCAGGACGTTGACCACATCGGCACCCTCCAGGGCCTCTTCGACCCGGGTGGTCACATGGACCCCCAATTCCTCGAAGCCGGCAGGCAGCAAGGTCGACGGACCCGCCACCCAGACCTCGGCCCCGTACTTCAGGAGCCCGTGGATGTTCGAGCGGGCAACCCGGCTGTGGAAGATATCCCCGATGATGGCGACCTTCAGGCCATCCAGGCGGCCCTTCTTCTGACGGATGGTGAGCATGTCGAGCAACCCCTGGGTCGGGTGCTCGTGGATGCCATCGCCGGCGTTGATGACCGAGGCGCTCAGCCGCTCGGCCAGGAAGTGGGGGGCGCCGCCCATGGGATGGCGCATCACCACCATGTCAATGCCCATGGCCTCCAGGTTCCGGGCGGTGTCCTTTAAGGTCTCACCCTTCTGGACGGACGAGGTAGAGACGGAGATGCCTCCGGTATCGGCCGACAGGTACTTCCCCGCCATCTCAAATGACTTGACGGTGCGGGTGGAGTTCTCGTAGAAGAGGGTGATGAAACTCTTGCCGCGCAGGGTGGGGAGCTTCTTGATGGGGCGGCTCGTGATCTCCTTCAGGTTCTCGGCGGTATCGAGGATCAGGTCGATCTCTTCCTTCGACATCTCCCTCAGTCCCAGGATGTCCTTGCGATTGAGGCGAACCATGACGGACCTCCTTTAGGGCAAGTCGTAGAGGGCAACGAAGTCCTCGCCATCCACTTCAGTCATGTGCACTTCGACCACTTCACGGCGCGATGTGGGCGCGTTCTTCCCCACGTAGTCGGCCCGGATTGGCAGCTCACGGTGGCCCCGGTCAACCAGGACGGCCAGTTGGATCGACGCCGGCCGCCCGATATCCAGAAGGGCGTCCAGGGCCGCCCGGATGGTCCGGCCGGTATAGATCACATCATCCACTAGCACGACCACGGTTCCGGGTAGCTTGAAATCCACGCTGGACCGGTGGACCTGGGGTACGGAACTGAGCTCGGTCAGGTCATCCCGGTACAGGGTGATATCCAGTACCCCCACCGGCACGTCGTGGGTCTCGAACTCCTTGAGCTTGGCTGCCAGCCGGTGCGCCAGGGGCACGCCCCGGCGCCGGATGCCCACCAAGGCAACGTGTTGCACACCCTTGTTGCGCTCGAGGATCTCGTGGGCGATCCGGGAGAGGGCCCGGTTCATCTGTTCGCCATCCATCAACATCGCCTTGGGTTCTGACATCGCTACCACCTCCTTATGGTCTAGCACGGTCTCGGCCGGTATGGACGAGGCCGAGCCCGTTTTCGTCAGCAGGGGCTTCGACTGGTCCTGCACGGTCGAACCCCCTTGTCGATGGGGGGAGGCAGGGCGCCGCCTCCCCCATTCCCCCGGCGACCGAAGCCTAAACACAAAAACTCCTTACCAGATAAGGCAAGGAGTTGCGCTCGAATTTATGCACACGTGGATAGACCTGATCAGTCTTGGGACCGTGTGCACTCCTGCTCCTTACCAGCCTCGCGGGACTGCTTAAAGTAGCTTTTATGCTTGTTTCACCTTACCATTCTTCGCCGGACGGGTCAAGGCCTGCCATTCATCATCTGTTCATATGTCAGACATAATGGCGCCTCAATCGTGGGATACCATGGGAAGAGAATATACAGGATGAATAGGGTGCCGGGTCGAATGGAGTTGCGCAGCGCCGAAATGTGGAGGTGCCCAGGATGACGCGGCACGTGCTGGTAGTCGACGATGAACCCAACATTCGTGAGCTTTGCCGCCTGTACTTGGAGCAGGAAGGCTTTGCGGTCGATGAGGCTGCCGACGGCCTGGAGGCCATCAAGGCGGCCAAGGCCATCCGCCCAGATGTGGTCGTACTCGACCTTATGCTCCCCGGCAAGGGGGGGTTTGATGTTTGCCGCGAGCTGCGGGAGATCAACATCCCCTGCATCATGCTGACGGCCCGCGGGGATGAGGTCGACAAGATCCTCGGCCTGGAACTGGGCGCAGACGATTACATGACCAAGCCATTTAGCCCGCGCGAACTGGTCGCCCGGGTCAAGGTGATCGTGCGGCGGGGTGAGCGGGGGACACCGGCACCCGAGCCGCCCAAGGTAACTGAGCGGCTGGAGTTCTCGGACTTCGTCATCGACCTGGCAGGGCGGACCCTGACCGTACAGGGCAAGGAAGTCGACTGCCCGCCCAAGGAGTTTGACCTGCTGGCCATGCTAGCCCAGAACCCCCACCGGGCCTTCACTCGGGAGCAGCTACTGGAGAAGGTCTGGGACTACAGTTTCTACGGCGACTTCCGCACGGTCGATGTGCATGTACAGCGCATCCGGCGCAAGATCGAGCCGGATGCGGAGAAGCCACGGTACGTCAAGACGGTTTGGGGCGTCGGCTATAAGTTTGAGACGGGCGCCTGAGCCATGCGTATTGGCACGAAGCTGGTCATCACGTATCTGATCCTGATCGGGCTAATCGCCCTGGTCTCCGTCACCGCCCTGCCGGGGTGGGTAACCGGGGCGGTGATTCGCGCCGAACATCAGCGGCTGCAGACCCAGGCCAACGCCTTCGCCAGCGATATCTCCAACCGAGCAAGAAACCGCAAGACGACGCTGGCATTCGCCAATACCCTCACCCTGATCGAGAGCGTGCTCTCGGATGTGACCATGGCGATCGTCAGTGAGAAGGGCGTGATCGTCAAGAGCACTGACCCCAAGTTGGAACGGGTCAAACTGGATTTGCAACTGTTGCGGCAGATGCAGCGGCAGCGCCAGCTCCTCTTCCCCACCGTGCCGCGCATACCCGAGGTTGGGCAAAGACTATACGCCATGACGCCCTTGCAGAGCGACGAACTGAAGGGATACTCGCTCATTCTCTTTCGGGACGTCCAGTACATCCAGAATATCGCCTGGCCCATCACTTTGCGGATGTTCCTGGTGGTAGGCGTGATCCTGCTGATGTCCCTCGGGGTCATAGCGTGGCTCAGCCGCGACCTCGTGGGACGGATCCACTCTACAGGTGTGGCCGCCCGGGCGCTGGCAGAGGGTGACCTCACCCAGCGGGTTCCCGAGGTCGGGACGGATGAAATCCGAGACTTGGCGAGCCACTTCAACCATATGGCACAACGGACCGAGACCCTGGTGGATGGGTTGCGCCGCTCTGAGCGACTGCGCAAGGAGATGCTGGTGACGGTCTCCCACGAACTGCGGACGCCCTTGACCTCCATTGCCGGGTTTGCCGAGGCACTCAAGGACGGCGTGGTCAAAGAAGATGCCCAGAAGCTGCGGTACTACCAGATCATCGCCACCGAGGCGGCGCGCCTCAAGCGCATGATCAACGACGTCTTCGATGTGGCCAAGCTCGAGGCCGGTCAGGTGGAGATTCGCCTGCAGGCCATGTCGGTGACACCATGGCTGATTGAAGTGGTGGATGGGTTCACGCCCATGGCCGAACAGCGCGGGATCCGGCTGGAATTGGCGGTCGGGCCGGCGGCCGAGCGGGCCCGGATCTATGGGGACCGGGACCGGCTGGACCAGATAGTGGGCAACCTTGTCAGCAACGCGATGCGCTTCTCGCCGGATGGTGGGATCATCACAGTACGGACCCGGGCCGAGGGCGATGACCTGGTACTCGAGGTGTCAGACCAGGGGCCGGGTATATCCCCGGAGGAGGCAGCCCGGGTCTTCGACCAGTTCTGGCAGGGGGCCACTAAGGGCAAGGGGCATGTGGGGGCAGGGCTCGGCTTGGCCATCGTCAAGTCCCTGGTCGAAGCCCATGGTGGCACGGTGGGGGTCATGAGCACGCCCGGTGCGGGGGCGACCTTCTGGGTCCGGCTCAAGCGGTTGTCAGCATAAGGGATGTTACGGTCGAGGGGCTCCAGCCACATGGGCTGGGGCTCCTCGTTTGGCGACTTTGCGGGCCCGTCCCGGTCTAAACGTGATTGGCCCGGTGGTTCATTTAAAATCTATAAGATACTGGATACAAGCTCGGGGTGAAACGCTTACCGGACCAGTCGCCGAGTCTCAATCACCCAGGCGCTCTCCGCCACAAACCAGGGCCACTGTAAGTCAGGGTGTTGTTCCCGGATGGAGGCCAGCGCCTGGCGGGCACTCTCGAGGTCTCCGGCCAGCGCAGCCGCATAGGCGGTGAGCAGCCACGGGAAGTCCCCCGCCTGCAGCTTCCGCCAGGTGGGCTGTGCCGCGTCCATCGCCCGAAAACCCGACGCCTCATCGGTCAGCCCCCAGACGAGCGGGAAGACCTGCGCTACCGAATCGGGGTAGAACCTGTGGCCATCGCTCTCAACCAGGCTTCCCCGCCGGGTGATCGCCCAGCCCCAGAGCCCGTCCGGCTGCCGGAAGCTGAGGAGGGCGGCCCTCACCTGCTCGGACCTGCGGTGAGCAAGGGCGGCAGACGGGTGGTCTCCCTGCCTGCTCATGAGCCGGGACCAATCCAGCCAACCCCGGTACACCTCACAGTTATCCATGAGGAGCTTTCTGGGATACCCGGGTTTGGCCCAGGTCAACCCGTCCCGGTCCGTCACGGCCACGATCGCGCTGCTGACCCGGTCCAGTTTCTCACGGTTGCTGGTTACCCATCGGGAGTCGCCACCGGCTTCGATCCACGCCGCTACCAGGGAGAGGAAGGTCGCAGCATAGGAATCGGTGGAGTCGGCGTCGCCGGTTGATATCTCCTGCCCGTCTGCGACATGGTAGTCATCGATGGTGCCGTCCGGTTTGAGGTGCGCCAGATACCAGTTCATGTACCGCTGGACCGGGAGCAGGTGGCCCGACGCTCTCAGCAAGGCCCTTGCCGCCAGGTTGCCAAAGTAAGGGTTGATGACGCCCTGATCGGGTCTCATGGCAATAGCACCACTGGGCCGCTGGGAATCGAGGATAAACTGAACGTGTGCAACCGTGTCATCTGCCGAACTGGAGACCGGCATTCGGGGAGACTGGGCGCGGCGGGCCGGAGCGCACGCCGGCAGCATGGCGACCACCAGAAGGAAGAGCAGAGCTAGTTTGACCATGAGCGCCTCCCAGAGGGCGAATGGTCATGCTGAATTCTTCGGTTACTAAGGTGGGACCTTCAATTTCCAAGATCGTAATCATTTTGTAATCAAGGATGAGCCAGTCTCCACTCGGCTGACTGACCCTACCACCCCTCGAAAGGGTTGTCTTATACGAGAGCTGCTCCGCGACAAAGCGAAACCGCAGAGGCCCAAAAAACTGGTCATACACGCTAGCCAACTGCCTCGCCTTACGCTTACCGCGCCAGCAGCGCCTCGATCCTGTCCTCCGTAGTCGGATGGTGGTCCAAGAGGCGCCCGACCCAATCGACGGTGGGAATTCGGTTGTTGACGCAGGGCAACTTGGCGACGGCGATCATCATGTGGTCCTACCCGGCCAACAGGGCGCTCAGCCGGTCGGCCGCGAACTCGGCATCTCGACTGGCCCAGGCCATCAGCAGCGAGACGGACCGGGCCACCAGGGCATCGATGTAGGGCGGCACCTGCCGGGTTACCCTGCGGACGACCACGACCTGCCGGCGGGCTCCGATGATGACTCCTACCCCCGAGAGGACCATCAAGGGGAGGACGACGGCAACCTCGACCAGTACCCAGGCGGTGAACCTGCCGACCGGGGTAGGCGGCCAGCATGACGGTGTCGCCCTCCCGCAGGTGCGCCACCTCATGGGCCAGACCTCGTGATACGACAAGTGCTCCAGCAGCGTGGTGGGGACCATGATCGTCCCGCCCCGACCACCACCGACCCCGTAGGCGCCGGCGAACGGCGATTCCACCAGGTAGATGTGGGGCGGCCGGATCCCGGTCTGCTGAGCAAAGGCCACCAGCTCCTGAGCGAAGACTGCCGCCAGCTCCGGGTGGACCTGCTGGAGGGGGCGAGCCTTATACAGGAGGGGCACCAGCCAGCCGGATCCCCACCAGCAGACGCCCATATATGAGGCAATTGCAAGGGCCGCTGCGACGATGGCCACAAGCCAGGGCACCACCTGGATAGCCGCAACCGCAGCTACAAGAACAAACAGGCCGAACGAAACCAGGTGCTTATCCCGTTGCGCTCCTCGTTTATTCCTGGGGCAGGACTCCGATACACCATCCGTTCGCATCCGGCAAGATTCCACTGTACACCCCATGGGCGACCCGTAAAACTCCGAAGCACATCGCGACGCCAACCCATTTGGCTCCGATGTGGCTCCGATGTGGCTCCGATGTGGCACCGACAGGCTTCCCATAGACTACCCATTCGCCTTACGCAGGCCTCCAAACTACATGCGGTAGGACCCCAGGCGGCTCCCATGCCACCCCCGGTTCACCCTCGGACCACTCCCTTAGCCCTCCCATGCGGTCCCCACGCGACTCCTATGCATGTCTGATGCGCATCCGGTGTGACCCCAATGCACTTCCTGTCGGCTTGGTCGAGTATCTCATGATCCACCTGTGCGTATCCCAAAGGTCCTCAATCGGCTTCCCGTGGGTTTCCCGTGGGTCCCCGATACCCATCCCATGAGACCCCCACCCTCTCGCGACCCCACGTGATCCCCATAGGTCTCCCGTACCGGCCGTTGGTTCGCTCGCCCGTCTGTCCGCACGCCGAATCAATTTCCAATTATTGACACTTGTTCGCCCGCATGGTACATTATTCCCAGATGCTTACACACGACCCTGATTAAAGGAGGCTCCTGATGACCAAGCGGGTGGACCGGAACGCAAAGACTACACTGATCGAACAGAATGTTTTGAAGGACACCGCCATCGCCAATCAGCCCAAACAGGGCGCCGCAGAGATCGTCTACAATAACCTGTCGGCTGAGTTCCAGCACGGCGCACAAGCCGGTTCCTACGGTTGGCTTCACTCACCCACCATGCTTGAACTTCTCTCTATGGCCGATGCGCGGCTCACTCGGGTCAGCGATGCGCGGGGCAAACCGGTCAAGCAGGTGGAGAAGGTAAGGGCAGCCAAGACCACAGGCAACAAGAAGGTGTATCTGATTCCAGCGGACGACGGAGACACGGACGCCATCGAGGTCAAGCGATATGACTCCAGCGCCTTCATTAACCTGAAGAGTCTCTTGGGCCCGACTCGGCTCTCAGTGCGCACGGGGTTCCGTGAGCGGTACGCCGTGGAGTATGCCGGCGAAGACAGCCCGGTCGGCCAAGCCCTCGTCATCGACCTCTCCAAGCGTCTCGAACGTCGTGAGGAGTCAGGTGCCAAAAAGACGGCCAAGAAGACGGCCACCGCCACTCCTGCGCCTGAGTCTGCCAAGCCGCAACCCACCGAAGGCTGACTACGGGGCCGATCACCGTGCGTGACCGGCCCCCCATCTTCAATCGAGTAGTCCTCCAGGTAGACCGTAAGGTTGCGGGGGGTAACGTAGACCGAGTCGCCCACATGGAGGCCCAACTGCTGAAACCGCTCCCGCGGCACCTCGGCCTCCAAAGCGGCGCCGGCACCCGCAGCGGG
>DAHVXO010000130.1 GCA_027356675.1 Symbiobacteriaceae bacterium
GCCCCGTTGATGACTCTTGAGGGTCGCACGGGCATCAAGAGCGGCAGGAGGCGGGTTTATATTCAAAACCGCCTCCTCCGCAGGTCGGGTTTCGAAGTCGGTCAGCGGTTTCGGGTGCAGCAGCTTGGCCCGCGCCGCTGGGGTCTGGTTCTCGATCCCGCCGGCAATCACACGGTGATGCGGCGCAAGCGGAAAGATGACCTGGTGCCGATCGTCGACGTCCTGACCATTGAGGACTTCGAGGTTGGACGGGTTCACCGGATTGAACTCCACAACGGGTTGATCGTCGTTGTCCAGCCGTTCAGTGCCACCCTGCAAACCGGGGAAGGGGCCACCGTGCATGTCGACGGCGTGAAGCTATCGACAGATGATGGCCAGGACCTTGGGGAGATTCTCTTCGTGGAGTTTGCCGGGGGGATGGGGCTGCTGGACTACGCCGCCCAGGAGGTAGGGGCAACGCCCACACTCTCCTTCGAGGTCGACGAGGATGCGGCCACTCAGCACCACGACAACCTGGGCAATACGGTTGTCCTGGGTGATGTTCTGGAGTTCTCACCCCGCGACATTCGCCACATGCTTGAGGTGGCCGCTCCCTCCAAGCGGGTACGGTTCGCCCTGGCAGGGCTTCCGTGTGAGCCGTGGACCGAGATTCGGATTCACGAACACAAGGACAAGCGCGGAGCGGACGATCGCCGTAACCTGTTCCCCTGGTTTCTGTCTGTGGTGGACGAGCTCCAACTGGAGGCTGGCCTGATCGAGAACGTGCCGGGGTTGCTTCGGCATCATCGGGCTTATCTCTATGAGCGGATCTTGGCGCCACTGAACGACCGGGGATTCCATACGACGGTCCGGCTGCTGGACGCTGTCGACTATGGCAGCCACAGTAACCGTGAACGGCTGTTTATCTGGTTCTCCCAGTATGGGGAGGTTGCCGTGCCGGAGCCCACACACGGACCCGGGCGCCAATTTCCGCACGCGACGATGCGAGAAGCCTTTGCTGACTTGTTCGCCAGCGGGTATAAGGCCCGGCGGACTGATTTGCCACCACAGATGCAGTGGTACTGCGAACGCCCTGAGTACGGCGGTGAGCTCTTCCACTCCGGTGTTGACCTTGCGGCCAGCGGGAAGAGCTGGTGCAAGTACGGCCGTCAGTTCCGGCTCCTGGACGAGCCGTTCTTCACGGTACTTTCATCCAGCGGGTATCGGAATCGGCTGCGCATTGATGGTGAGTGGTACGTCATGGACGAAGAGCATTACCGCCGGCTGATGGGTGTTCCGAACCACTGGACGGATGTGACGATCGAGCGCATGGGTGACGCTGTGGCCCCCCACGTCGGAAAGGTTGTGGTGGGCGCCCTGGTAGATCACCTGCGGCAGGCTGATCGGCTGCATCAGGCAGCGTTCGCAGCAGCATAGGGATCTGGTTCCTACCCTGGTCGCACCGGGGCGAGCATAAACCCTCGCCCAGGACGGGCGAGGGAAGGAAAGGGAGATTGACATGCCTGAGGAGCCCGAAAAGTTGGCCCCGTCCATAAGCAAGCCGCATCGGAAACTTCAGCCGGAGTACAAGCACCGTTCGAAGCTTTTCGATGCCATGCTGGAGGTGCTGGGCTGGCCGGTAACGGTCAGGTTTGAGGGCCGAGTGGCCGTGGTCCGGGAGCGCGACGGCGCATCAGTCCGGGGAATGACCGGTGATGAGGCGCTGGCTCATGTGAGCGAGCTTTACGAGAAGGCCACCGGCCAGAAAGCCCCGGTTTGGAACCCCAAGAAGGTTACAGGGCGGGAGTCAAGGCGTTAGCGCCGCCGGCGGTTGGTAAATATCCCTGTGCCGGCCCGTTTCCCGTCGAGGCGCCGTGACGGCGCCAGGCACCGTTATTCCGTTGATCGCCTGCCCCTGGTCCACTTCGCCAAATCGGCGACGTGACAGCAGAGCGGTAGGCGCATCGATCCTGGGCTCACCTGGGGCGAGAACACTCCTCGCCCCGGGTGGGCGAGGGAAGGAAAGGACGATCATGTGTGGCGATGAAGTTTTGTGAACCACTAGCTGGTTCGGTCAAGGCAAGCGTTGAGCGGCTGTACTCAGCTCTTCGTGAGGGAAAAACCGTGTTCATCGTTTTTCCTGAAACTGATGAGCAAAGTGGCAGCACCCACGTCTGTACCACGGTCGACCAGCTGGAGTGGTGTCTTACCGACATCAGCCATGCCGAGTATGCTGTCGTCGGCGAACGCCTGAACTTGAAGGACGGCGCCGGCGAGACCTGGGATCTGCAGGCCGGAGATGCCAATCGGTATGCTGGAGACCAGGTCCTGGCGTAGCGGTGAAACTGGCATTTGACCCAGTCTGCCAGAAGGCAACGTTATTCCGACGACCCAACCGGGCCTCGCCGTTGTGCCCGCGAGCCACGGCGCCCCGGTTGGCGAGGATCGCAGGGAGTGGACACCGCGTGGGCAACTTCGCCCAGTGATCCCTCGGGAACGCCCCGGCACGAGGCGCTTAACTCAATGGAGTGAGCCTTGTGGAAAGCGTCAGCCCGATTACATGGTTCGGGGGCAAGGGGCACATGGTACGACACCTGCTGCCCCTGCTCCCGCCCCATACGACCTATGTGGAGGTGTTTGGCGGCGGTGCAGCGCTGCTGCACGCCAAGTTGCCCTCGGCGTGTGAGATCTATAATGATGTCGATCTCCTAGTGACCGATTTCTTTCGGGTTCTTAGGGACCCCGTTTTGTTTGAGCAGTTCCAGCGGTCGGTAACGTTCCTTCCCCATAGCCGGGCCGAATTCTCCTGGGCCAGGGCAACTCTTAACGTGAGCACCGACCCTATGGAGCGTGCGGTCGCCTTTTACGTGATCGCCCGGCAAGGGTTCAGCGGTGACCACCTACACGGAGGCTGGAGCTACAGCAGAGGGGAGTCAAGTCGGGGCATGGCCAACTCGACGGCCAAGTGGTTGACCGGGGTTGAGTCCCTTCCCGACATCCATCGCCGGTGGATGAGAGTTCAGATCGAGGCCGACTGCTTCCGAAAGGTAATCCCTCGATTCGACGATCCTTCCGCTTGCTTCTACGTAGACCCCCCGTATCATCCAAGCACCCGCCGGCGCGGCAAGTATCGTTTCGACCTGACCGCTGAAGACCACGAGGACCTGGTGAGCCTGCTCCTTACAGTTCAGGGAAAGTGCATCCTGTCCGGTTACGCTAACCCCCTGTATCGGCAGCTCGAGGATGCCGGCTGGTGCCGGTTGGACTTCCCCACCCATGCACACGCTGCAGGGCGGACCAGGCTGACTGGGATTTTGGGCGCCGGGTCCGCGGCGAGGGAGCAGGCCCGCGTGGAGAGCGTATGGCTGAACCCCCAGGCTCGTTCTGGGCAAGTCCAGCTCCGGCTGCTCTGACAGGCAACGTTATTCGAAGGGAGGGGACCACTTGAAGGCCTCCATTCGACTTATTGGACCGGATTACGCACGGATCCAGCCAGGCCGAATTTCGCTGGGGCGGTTCTGCCGTGAGGCGGCGCCCTTGGGCGTTCGGAAACGGTTCCCCCGCTGGCGCGGGTGGGCCCAGCCCCTGCTGCCTGACTGCGAGGGGCTCCATCCCCGCTGTGAAGGGGGGCTGCACGGGCCCGCGGGAGCACCTTCCCTGCGCTTCCAGGTTGACGGGCAGCACGTGACGATCATCGCCACCGGGCATCGCCCCGTCACCCTGCCAGCGCCGGCGCTGTCGCTGATGGCAACCGTGCTCCTTTCTGCCCTGGCCAAAGCCAAAGCCCTCGTTGACCAGTTCCGAGTTGCCCTGGGTAAAGCCATGGCGCACGGAGACCGGGCAATTCGGGGAGCGGCCTTGCAGGTACAGCGGCTCCTCCGCCATGGTGGTCCCGGTCTGACCCCGGGCCTCCTCCGGCGGGTCTGGGAAGCTGTTCCTGCGCCTTTTGGACGGGCCTGTATGGCTGTAGCAGCGCGCACGCGCACCAATCCCGGGAGAGTGAGGTACATCCTCAACTTCTACGCGGAATGGTGGAAGATGCGCACCGCCAGCAGCCCACATTGGGTGAAGGGACTGGAAATCATGTTGGGACTGTCGACCCCGGAACTAATCCGGGTTTCCAACGCCAACAAGTGGTGGCATTTATGTGTTGTGTCGAGTGTGTACATATATGTATCTGTTCTTAGTAGCTCTATGCGTGAGTCATGCTGTCTTACAGGACAATACAGATACATTGTGGACGAAAGAGGGACCAGCTACCCTATCCGTTGGTAGAGGGGTGCCTTCGCTCGCCCCCTGCGATTCGATCCTGACAGACATTCAGGTGTGACTCTCGCAACCTGGGTCTAGTCCGAGGCCCACGACGGGGGTGGGACTAGCCATCAAGCGGGGAGTTATGGATAAATCAAATAAACAAAGCTGCAGGGTCTCCTAAGTAAGGTGAGCCTGCAGCTTTGTGTCTTCTCAAATTGTCGGTTAGGCTAGGAATCACTCAATGAGGGTCAGGCGTAACTAAAGATCTAAAAGATAACCCAAATGATTCAGGCGATAAATAAGTGATTGTGTACTCACCTGGTACTTCTGAGCCAGCTCCTGGATGCCTTCGTCGTCCCAGACATCCAGTTCTTCCATATCTTCCTCAATGAAATGTTCTGGCATAAGGAGTTCTGCGGCGAAAGCGTTGGCTTCAATTTCCTCCGGATCACGGCCTTCGCCGGAAGTCCTGTCTCTAAAGTGCAACACTACTTCATCGACGAAGATGAGACGCGTCATATGGAGAACAAAATGGCCGATTTCATGCGCAATCGTAAAGCGGCGCCGAGTCTCCGGATGCTCACGATTTACGCCAAGAACGACTTCGTCCCCCTTGCGAACCAGCAGTCCAGACACTTCATCACGTTCGAACGACGTATACTTAACACGCACACCCAGACCCCGTGCGATGGTTTCGACATCCACAGGGGGATGGCAGACCTCAAATTGGTTGAGAAGCTCTACCGCCCTACTTCGAATCTTACTTCTGGGGATCACTGATTGCGTCATCCTCCTCTAGTAAAACCGCACGGACGGCGCGCTGATGCTCTGTGGGGAGCTCCCGCAAAGCTTCTTCATAGGGTTCACTGGCACTCGGAAGCAAAGTATCAACGTCTACCGCCAACACCTTAGCGATGGCCCAAAGAGTGTGGACCATCAGCTTCTGCCGTCCCTTTTCGATGTTGGTGATGGAAGTCCGTGTGAGTCCGACACGGACCGCAAGCTCTTCCTGGCTAAGTTTCCCTTCCCGTACTCGGCGGATTCGTCTTCCAAGTTCAACGTACAACCCGTTCTCGTCCATAATTCACTTCCTACCGCCTGTTTTCCTTTAGAATACTGCCGTTCTGGCTCATTGTCAACAAAGCAAACCGTTTGTATTGCTGACAGTCAATAAAATGGATTTTGTGGTATTGACGTACCGACCCAACCAGTGTATGATCCGATCGTAAGCCTTGGACAAGGAGGACGATACAAGTGAGCAACGTACATGAGGCACGGCCGGGTAATGAGGAGCGTTTCCTCCAGGTGACCGTTATTCCTGACAGCGACGAGGCGTATCCTTTCAACTTCGCCGGAAACATGACGGTTCACGCCGCAATCCAGAAGGCGCTTGCCCACTTCACTGAGCTCTTCCCCCGGAATTGGCAGGAGTGGGAATTTCGTCTCGCTGGCCGCCGGCTTGACGAGAATCAGACCCTGGAAGCGGCAGGAGTGACCGACGGTACGCGGCTGGTTCTGACAACGCACGAGCAGAGCCCGGGCGGAAACGGCTAGCCCCATGGACATCGAGGTAACAAAGCTCAAACTCGACCGGGAGGTTCCCCTCCTGGTCGAGTTTGGACAAGCGATGGGCTGGCAGGTTGTCCGTGAGGGAACCGATGTCTGGGTGTCGATTCCCTGGCGGAGCCGTAATCAACTCTTGACGCTCTGGCTAGATTTGAACCAGTACCCCCAGGCAGCGCCCAAGGGACGCTGGGTGACCGGACCCAGGGAGAAGACCCCGCTTCCGCCGCAGTCGTGTCCTCAGTCGAACTCGCCTTTTCTATACCAACCAAATGAACACCCACACCCGTTCATTTGCTTGAAGGGGTTTCATGAATACCACACACATTCGTCACACCGCAGCGACCCTTGGGATGCTTACCGGAACACCATCACCTTGCGGCGGCTGCTTGCTTCTGTGCAATCTCATCTCGACAGACAGTGAGGGCTGTTTATGGGGTTACCCAACAAGTTTGTGCGCTTCGACATCCAGAGCCTGGTGATCCAGGAAACGGAAGCGTTCTTGCACCACGTGGGTTGCACTCAGGGGGTGGAGGCGCTGGTCTTGTGGGCAGGAACGGTGGATGAAGGCATAGCTCGGATCGGGCAAGTCTTTGTTCCAGAGCAGCGCGGATACAGGACTCCGCAGGGGCACTATCTCGTGGTTGACCCCGCGAGTACGGCTCGGATCCGTGAAGCGTGTCTCGACTTGGGGCTGCTCCCGTTGGTGCAGGTGCACTCCCATCCCCAAGAGGCCTTCCATTCCGCACGCGATGACCGATATCCGATCCTGAAGCGGGTAGGGTGCCTCTCCATCGTAGTGCCGCATTTTGCACGCTCACCGATGGGACAGTTGACTGGTTGTAGTGTCAATGAACTCGAACCTGGTGGACACTGGCGGGAATGGACCACGACCGAGATTCGCCATCGCCTACAAATCCTGCGAGGATAAGTTTATGAAACAGGCAGACCTCATTCGCCACCTGCGGGAGCCATCTCCTGAGCAATTGCCCGCATCGGTTCGTGGATTTCGGGTACAGCTTGGGCTTGACCCTGCCTGGAAAGAGTGCGAGCAAGGGCGATTGCTCTGGTTGTATCTCGTGATCCACCTGGGGCGCACGTTTCCCTACGTGCACCTGATAAATCCCGGACCGTTTTCCGCTCCGCTTCCCTTGACGGAGTCGGCTAACCCCAAGGATGTGGTGGCTCTCGCTACGGGCCGTTGGACCCACGCTGACCACATCAAGTGGGTTGACCGATCGATCGCCTGCGATGTGGCTATCTGGATCGGCGCGCCACCAGCCGGCGAGCATGCTACAGCGGCAACGATCGTTGCGGCCGCTGATGGGTGGGGCGGCGGTATCAGTCGTAGTGCGCTTGCCCTAGATGATCGGCGCCCAGTTTACAACCCAGTCGGAGCTCATATCGGAGCTTGCCTGGCGGCGGCAGAGGCGTTCAAGTATCTTGCGGCAACAGGTGGAATACCCGTGAAGCCCAACGCCTGGGTTAACTCCCCTTTATGGTTTTCAGGGTGGGATTATCAGGTCCGGGCTGTCTCCGAACCCGGACCCAAGTGCCGCCCACTTGAGCTGGGCGAAACCTGGCTGGTTGGGTGCGGCGCAATCGGAAACGGTTTTCTGGCCACCCTCATGTGCTATCCAGAGGTGAAAGGTGTTCTTCACCTGGTCGACAACGACTCCTTCGACGATACAAACCTTCACCGCTATATGTTGGCGCAGCGACGTCATGTGGGTCAAAATAAGGCGGAAGCCTTCGCTCAGGAATTGGAACGGGGTGGCGTTCAGATCAAGGCACATCCGCTTCCATTTCAAAAGGTAACCGAGGCGCGCCCTATGACGTTTGATATGATCTGCTCTGCCGTGGACTCACCTGAGGCACGAGCGGACTTGCAAAGTGCTCTTCCGCGAGTGCTGCTTAACGGAGCGACCGGTGGACTTCGCGTACAAGTTTCCCGCCATCGGCTGAGATTTGAGGGTGCCTGTCTCTACTGCCTCTACTTACCCCGTATTCTCCAGTTTGCGGATGAGATCCGGCGGCTGGCGCACGAGACTGGGCTCTCAGAATCCAGGATACGCGAACTACTGCAGCACAACGGCCTGTTATCAGCTGACGATATGGAGGTTGTATCGCAACGCTGGGGCGTACCGTTCAAGGAGGTGGGCCCCTTTCAGGGTCAGCCATTGCGTACGTTGCTCCAGCAACGGTGCGGGATGGTCACCGTTGCCCCCACCGACGGTAACGAAGAAAGAGAGGCTGCGTTAACCGTTTCGTTTGCCTCGGGGCTGGCTGGCGCGTTAATGGCCGGAGAAGTGTACAAGGAACGGCTTCCACCGAGCAGCAACCCCAGTTATCTGGCAAACCACTGGTCTACTCACCTTTTGTTCCGCCCCCTTCCCGAGCTCGTGGAGCGCATTTCTCCGGATGAAAGCGGCAAGTGCATCTGCGCTGACCCCGACGTGCAGGCTGTGTATCGCCAGCGCTTCATGTAATTTGCACGGATCTTCACGGAAGGCATCCGCTCGCCCCGCCGGATGGACTGGGGGCATGATTGAAGCATAAATGTACATCACAGGCCGGCAGGACGAGTTCCTGCCGGCCACTGTCGTGTCACGATACAAGTCGCACTTGATTTTTCCAAGAGACACTGGGACGAACACAACTGAACCGCTTGCGTCACGCGCCCATGTAGGAGTGCCGCAGGTCGAGTAGGCTCATGTCCGATGGGTTGGCCGGAGCCGCATTTTCTTCACCCGATGCCAAGGGCTCACCCGGGTGAGCCTTCTCTGTCTTCCCGGATGGGAGGAATACGGGGTTTCCTCGTGAACGGGTGGGAGGTACTCCACCAGGATTGCTCTGGCCGTGGCTTTTGAGGGGCACCTCCAGGCACTTGTTCCGCATCCATAGATCTGAAGGCTACTGCCGCGCTTGGCCAGCTCAACCATTTTTCGCGTTCCACCCTCGGATCTCGTAGTAACGCTCTCCAGAAGCTGATCCCATGTTTGCGGGTCCACCAATAGTGATAGCTTAGCCCGACAAGCATGAGCCCGCCTGCCCAGAGCAGCGCCCACCAACGCCCGAACAGTTCCGCCAGTATGGCGGCCGCACCCATATAGATGAGGAGCTTCAGGAGCCTCACCCAAAGAGCCGTCCGCTCTTCAAAGCGGCGGAAGACCGGAAACCAATGCCGTACAGCACCGCTGCCATATATAATACCGCTGCCATTACGGGTTCCCTCCCGCCTGCGTCCCCCGCTGTCACCTGCGACGGAGCTACTTCGACGGTCTCACACGCAAGAGCCGCATCCCGTTCATGGTCACGATGACGGTGGCTCCGGTATCAGCGAGAACTGCCATCCAGAGCGACAGCCAGCCGGGGAAGATTGCTGCAACGGCGAGCAGCTTCAGCGCCAGGGCGATGCCGATGTTCTGTTTGATCACCTGAAGCGTTGCCCGGCTGAGCTTCACCATGAAGGGCAGCTTGGAAAGGTCATCAGCCATGAGCGCGATATCGGCCGTTTCCAGCGCCACATCGGTCCCCGCACCGCCCATGGCGATGCCCACCGTGGCCGCCGCCAGCGCAGGGGCATCGTTGACGCCGTCGCCCACCATGGCCACGCTACCGTGCTCTTCAGCCAGCGCCTTGACGGCGGCCACCTTGTCCTGGGGCATCAGCTCGGCCTTCACATCGTCGACTCCGAGGTTGCCTGCAATCGCTTTGGCGGTGGCCGTGTTGTCACCTGTCAGCATGATGGTCCGGGAGATTCCGGCTGCCCGCAGCTGCCGGATCATATCCGGACTGGTCTCCCGAACGGTGTCCGCTACGGCGATGGCACCAAGGACCTTGTCGTCCGTGCCAACCAGCATGGCAGTCTTGCCCTGTGCCTGCCATGCCTGCGCCAGGGTAGCTGCACCGTTGAGGTCAACACGCAGATCCTCGGCGAAGAGTTTCGGGCTTCCCACGTAGATCACACGACCGTCCACGGTAGCCCTGGCGCCCCGGCCAACAAGGGCCTCGAAGTCAGAAGCGGTGTGCACATGATCCTGGCAGTTTGCCCGGTTCACAATCGCCCGGGCCAGCGGGTGCTCAGACCGGCTCTCGACTGCGGCGGCCAGGCAGAGCAAGTCCGCCGGGGTTTGTTCAACCGAAAGCGCCTCTACATCCGTCACTTCCGGCTGTCCCTTGGTCAGGGTGCCGGTCTTGTCAAAGGCGATGGCGTTGAGCGCTCCAAACCGCTCCAGGTGGGCCCCGCCCTTGATCAGGACGCCGTTTCTGGCGGCGTTGCTAATCGCCGAGACGATGGAGACCGGGGTCGACACAATCAGGGCACACGGGCAGGAGACCACCAGCAGGGCAAGACCCCGGTAGATCCACGGCGCCCACTGCTGGGCGAACAGCAGGGGCGGGACCACCACGATCAGGGCGGCCAGTGCCATCACGATCGGGGTGTAGACCTTGGCGAACCGCTCCACGAAGGTCTGAGAGGGCGCCCGCTGAGCCTGAGCCTCTTCTACCAGGTGCATGATACGGGCAAAAGTGGAGTCTTCCACGTGCTTGGTTACCCGCACTTCGAGGCTGCCATAGCCGTTGATGGTGCCGGCGAACACCTCGTCGCTCATGGCCTTTTCGACCGGCAGTGACTCACCTGTGATCGCAGCCTGGTTCACGGTAGAGGTACCAGCGCTCACCTTACCGTCCATGGCGATCTTTTCGCCGGGCCGGACGATCAGAATGTCGCCGACCCGGACATCCTCCACCGGAAGTTCCAGTTCCTTGGTTCTCCGGCGAATGCGGGCGACCTTGGGCGCAATGTCCATGAGCGCCCGCAGCGACTGACGTGCACGATCCATGGTGTAAGCCTCGAGAGTCTCGCTTACCCCGAAGAGGAAGGCGACCATCGCGCCCTCGCTCCACTGGCCGATGGCAGCAGCCCCGACCACGGCGATCGTCATCAGCGTATCCATGTTGAAATCAAACCGGAAGATGCTTTGGATTCCCTTCTTGCCCACGCCCCAGCCACCGATCAGGATCGCCAGGGCGAAGAAGGCAATGGTCAGCCACCCGGGGCCGGTTCGCTCAGCAATCCAGCCGGCTCCGATCAAGACGCCGGAAATGCCGGTGGGGATCAGGTGAGGGTTGCTCGCCCAGAAAGACTGGGGGGCAGCAGGCAGGTTCGCAGGGCGTACCTGCACGTTGTGCTGGTCGGCGATCTTGGCAATGGTCTCCTCATCCACGGAACCCTCAATGCTCACTTTGGCTGCAGCGAAGTTCAGCTCAACCCTGGAAACTCCAGGGGTCGCCACCAGGTCCCGTTCGAACTTGGCGGCACAGTCCGCTCAGTGCAGGCCGGCCAGACGATAGACCTGCTTCTGCGGCATCGAAACTGCGTGGGCAAGACCGCTCATTACTGCTGCTCCTCTCCTGTGGTCTGAACGAGGCGAAACCGGCGTCGGCCGATCACTTAGATACTCATTTGATTGTAATTGTATGCTCGCTCAGCTTGTCATGTCAACAGAAACCAATCGAACAAAAACGCCGGGCCGGGCTCTTCGCTGCGCCACAGGCGCAGTGAGAGCCCAGACCCGGCAGGCCAGGGAACCTGACCACCATCGTCACCAGGACTTCCGCATCATTTCGTGGATCCGTGGCGCAGAACGCGCGTTGCGTTCAGAATAGCGAGGAGCGACACACCCACATCGGCAAACACGGCTTCCCACAGGTTGGCCGCACCAGTGGCTCCGAGAGCCATTACAAGAATTTTGACGGCCAAGGCAAACCCAATGTTCTGATGAACAATCTGCCGGGTCTTACGGGCAATGGACATAGCCGTGGCCAGCTTGGACGGGCTATCGTCCATAATCACGACATCGGCTGCCTCGATCGCCGCGTCGGAGCCCAGTCCGCCCATCGCCACACCCACATCGGCCCGGGTCAGCACCGGAGCATCGTTGATGCCGTCGCCGACGAATGCCAGGGCCCCCTTCTTCGGCTGTACCCTTTGCGTGTCGATGCGCTCAACTTCAGCAACTTTGTCCTCCGGAAGGAGGTTTGAGCGCACCTCATCCAGGCCCAAATCCTGACCCACGCGCTGGGCTACACTCCGTTCATCGCCGGTGAGCATCACCTGGCGCCGAACACCCAATCCACGGAGCGCACTGATGGCGCCGACGGCATCCGCCTTTTTCTCATCAGCGATCACGATCCGACCGGCAAAGGATCCGTCGGCAGCAACGTAAACAACCGTCCCAGCTTCATCTCCGCTTTTCTCCAGCGGGATTCCTTCCCGCTCCATCAACCGTGCATTTCCAGCAAGAACCAGCCTGCCCCTAACCCGAGCCTTGACGCCGTGACCCGCCACTTCCTCGTAGTCCGTCACAGAGTCAGCCTCTACTGGACGGCCATACGCTTCCTGGATCGACGTGGCAATGGGGTGACTGGAATGGACTTCGGCATGCGCGGCAAGTTCCACCACCTCATCGCGGGTAAACTGGCCAAAAGACTTCACTTCGGTGACTCGGAAGACTCCCTGGGTGAGAGTACCGGTCTTATCCCAGACCACGGTGTCGACCTTGGCCAGGGCGTCCAGATAGTTGGCGCCCTTCACCAGAATCCCACGCCGGGACGCACCGCCGATCCCGCCGAAGTAGCCCAGCGGAACCGAGATAACCAGCGCGCATGGACAGGAAATAACCAGCAGCACGAGAGCCCGGCGGAGCCATTCGCTAAAAAGCGCTCCAGGCGTCACCAGGGGCGGAACCACTGCGAGTGCCACTGCGATAAAGACGACTGCGGGCGTGTAGTACCGGGAAAAGGTGGTGATCACACGTTCGGTGGGGGCCTTGCGGGCAGCGGCCTGCTCGACCAGCTGCATGATCTTGGAGATCGAGGATTCGCCGAACTCTCGGGTAACCCGCACAGCGATGACGCCGCGGGTGTTAACGGTACCGGCCAACACCGCGTCGCCCACCCCCACTTGACGAGGTACCGATTCGCCAGTCAGTGCGGAAGTATCCACGTACGAGGAGCCCTCCACGATCTCTCCGTCGAGGGGAATTCGCTCACCGGGCTTCACGACGATCTCTTCTCCGACCGCAACGGCTTCGGGCGAGACCCGCTGCACTTCGCCGGCGCGCCTAACGTTGGCGTAGTCAGGGCGAACTTCCATAAGGGCACGGATCGACCGCCGGGAGCGGGATACGGCCACGTCCTGAAAGTACTCGCCCACCGAGTAGAAGAGCATGACCGCCACCGCCTCAGGCAACTGGTGAATAAAGAATGCACCAATGGTGGCAATGGACATCAGGAAGTTCTCGTCAAAGAACTGTCCGCGTAACGCATTCCGGGCGGCTGCCCAGAGCACTCCTCGACCGACGAGAACATAAGCGCTCAGCAGGACGAGGTACTCGGCAATGGCATAAGGGGTGTTGTGGAGTCGCTGGTTGAAGAGGAACCCAATCAGGAAGAGGACGGCGGCGACGATCAGTTCCATAAACCGCCCGCGCCCCATCTCATCCCCGCCGTGGGTGTGACCATGGTCGTGTCCATGATCGTCGTCGTGATTGTGGTCATGCCCATGATCGTGATCGTGTTCATGATGGTGGGCATGGTCATGCCCTTCGGCTCGGTGCTCCCCTGCATTCGCGGGTGCAGCTTGGTTTGGCCGCACAATGGAGACACCCGGCTCAACCGTATTGATGATTTCCTGTGCCAGGTCAACCTGGTCTGCGGGCAAGTGAATCTGCCCGGTCGCAAAGCTGACCGTGGCCTCGCTCAGACCCTTTCGCTGGAGGGCCGCCTCGATCTTATTGGCACAGCTAGCGCAATCCAGCCCCTTGAGGGTGCAACTGACGACCCTGGCCACAATGCTCAGTCCTCCTGATAGTGTTCCTGCGCTACTTCGATGAGCCGGACGACGTGATCGTCCGCAAGGGAGTAGTAAACGTGTTTGCCGTCTCGTCTGTTCTTGACGAGTCGCATCATCTTCAACAGCCGCAAGTGATGGGAAACAGTTGGGAGGGTGATTTCCAGAACTGTGGCCAGATGGTGGACGCACAACTCTTCGCCGGCCAACAGGTAGAGAATCTTGGTGCGAGTCTCGTCGGCAAGGACCTGAAACAGCTCGGAAAGACCGGCCACGGCAAGCACACGCTCGCGGTGACGCTGGATGCTGTCACTGTCAATCTCGGGTGTAGCACATACATCCTTTACCAGCCGGGGCGGAGAGTCCATGGATTCCCCTCCTATCACCTGTACAATTTGATAACTGTCTAATTGTATGCTACGCCGGTGGGAAAGGTGTGTCAACTATTGGGTAGTGATTATCGTTCCCATTTATGCGGACAGCCTTGGCAGGAGCGTTGCTGCCAAATGTAAGCCCGTCTGCTTAGCGAGCTCACTGATTCACCGGGGAGATCCCGCCAGTACCGCAAGAAAAAGCAGGCGGGGCCGCGTATCGTGGCCCGCCTGTTCTTTCCTGAATGCCCTGTGTTCTGGACTCATAGAAGTTGGATGGTTAGAACCATGGCCCAAGGTGTGAGGTGAGCATCTTTTGGGTGACGCCTTGGTCGTCTCTTCTCTGTCCGGGCTGGCCTCTATCCTGGGGGCTCTCATCCCGGATCTGTGCTCCTACGTGAACGTGAAACCGATTCGCCCACTTGCAGTGGGAACCGGCTTCTTGCTGGGCAGCGTCCTGTTCGCCATGATGCCGGCGGTATTTCGCCCCACGGCCGCCGGTCACGCAGGACCTGTTCTGATGGCCGTCGGATTCTTCGGGCTGCTGCTTGTGCAACGCCTTGGTGCTACGTTTCGGCAGAACGTGAAGTCATTGGTTGTCTGGGCGCCGGTCTGCGGATACGCCCTCCATAGCTTCCTGGAAGGGACCCTACTAGGGCTCGCCATCCGGGGTGGCCAGCTGTCAGGAATGACTGCGGGACTATCTCTGTTCTTGCATAAACTTCCCGAGGGAGTTGGCCTGGCGACCCTTATTCAGGGCACGAAATGCTCTCCCCGTCTCGCCCTGTTTGCGTGTGGCCTTGTGGGCATCAGCCTGGTGGTCGGGACATGGGTCACCATGGCGTGGACCACCTTTGTGCCCTTCCCTTCGCCTGCCTTGGCTGGGGTTGCAGCGGGGGGCTTGCTGTATATCGGAACAGCCGACTCAACGTGGCTTCTTATGGCTGGCGCCATTCTGGCGCACATGGCCACTTACCTCGTCTAAGCAAAACCGCAAGGCCATCACGCGGCAAACCGCCAGGATGCTCGCCTTGCGGTTCGAATAGCATGTTCACCGAAAACTCCACAGAGAAGCCCCGGCCAGCGACCTGGCCGGGGCGATTCCTACTTGGTCATTTAAGCACCACGCTTGCGCAGAGCCAGCACCAGGGCGAGTGCACTCACAACGAGAGCGGCTCCCCCCAGCCAGGTTCCAAGAGCGTTGTCCTGTGATGCAGGAGCCGGGGCGGGAGCTGCAGCAGGCTGGGACTGTTGCGGGGCCTTTGGTTCTTCCTTCGCCGCAGCAGGGGCGTTGCCGGCCGCGGCGGCGACTAACTTTACTGCGGGAGCAGGCTTGTCTGCGCCCTCTGCGCCGACCCAATTCACAACAGTCCCGTCGCTGTATGTCTGATAGGCTTTCCAAAGGACGGTGCCTTCGTCCTTCGGGTTCCGGACCGAGACCCCGAACTCAAAAAACTCGCCCTTCTTGATCTCACCACCGGACCACACGAGGGCCGTCACCTTGCCGGAGGAGTCCTTCTCCGTCTCAAACTTCCAGCCGGGAACGGGTAGTACCGAGCTAAATGTGGAGCCAGTAGGAAGTTCGACACGCACTTTCACCGTAGGGTTATCCTGCTCATTGGGCACCCGGATCGTATACCGCTCAAAGCCATTGACCGGCGACTGCTTGGGAAGCACATTCACATGGGCGCTCGCGATGCCCGCCGTCAATACGACCATAAACAGGGCAACGAATACCGAAACAAGCCGCTTCTTCAAAGGGATCCCCTCCTAAAGTATTGGCTACGGAACCTCCGGCACAGTGATTTCCCACGTAATTCGATCAGCCTTGGCGCCCGGGGGAGCAATCTCTAAGATAAAGTTCCAGGGCCCTGGCATGCCAATCAACACGTTTTCGAACCGGTAGCGACCATCTCCGAGGTTCTTGCCGTCGGTCACGTTCTTCCCCATGTCGTGAGTTTTCGCGACCAGCTCAAGGGTCAGTTTCGTATCCCCAGGCAAGGCTCCCTCGTGGGGCCGGACGGCAACTTCGAGATTTCTATAGCCTGGAGCAAGGGGAGACATGTAATAGGTGATCTCGTAGTTCCCACTGTGCAGGCCGAGGTCGAGCACCTCGGGCGGTACTGCGAACCGAGCTGGCGGCACATTCGTCAGCAAGGCCGCAACAGCCAGGACCGCCGCCATCAGAGCAACTTCGCCATAAACCAAACGCCGGAGCCACGGACTCGCTGACTCGTTCCGCCGGAGCCTTGGACCCACCACCAGGAGATTGGCAGCCCCCAGCAAGAGCAAGGGGATGATCAACGACAGCTTGGTGACCAAGGCCATCCCGTAGGTGGTCTGCCAAAGTGCCTTCTGGGACGGGATATGGAGCAAAGCAGGATACAGGCCTGTACCTATCAAGACCGCCACACTGATTGCGGCAAGTGCGGAGAAGCGACGAACCATAATGCCCAGCTCAGCGGAGGGAGAGCTGTCCCCTCGGCGGGCCATCGGCACGAGGAAAGCAAACTGAACCAGGCCGCCGGTCCAAGTGGCTGCACTGAGCAGGTGGAGCCAATCGAGTGATACGGTAAGGATCGGTTGTTCCAGCGCTGCAGCATGCCCCCCGAGCGCCACGGTCGCGAGTCCCACGGTGCCGGCCAACGCCGCAGCCCACCACCGCCGGATGACAAGACGCATCGATACGGCCGTCCAGAGCAGCAGCACGAGTCGGTAGAGAATCACTCGTCCCGCCTTGGTCAGGAGCATCCTTCCCCAGAGCGACGGATTCAGCGCTGCCAGAGGAGAGACACCAGCAGCTTGACCGGTTCGTTCAATCAAGAACAGAATGGATCCAATCGCCGCGCCGGCGACCGCCAGCCAGAGGAAGAGACCATAGCGCCGACTTGGCTCACTTCGCGCCACGATCCCCTGGGTGATTCCGAGCCCCATCAGGACCAGCAGCCCACCGACCGCCAACCAGTAGCCGACAAGCAAGCCTGTTGGAGGAGGTCCGTTCGGATCGGGCATGACAGGCTTGTAGTACCGTGCTCCTTCAATTCCCTTGCCCACAGTGAATCCGTAGGAGCCGGAGACCGGGTGTCCATCTGCTGAAACAACCCGGTAGGCCACGGTGTACAGTCCATCACGCAAGGCAGTCAGAGAAGCAACAACCTTGGTGACATCCCTGGGATCAAGCGCAGCATCGCCCTTGTCGACTCTGTTCCCTGTATGGTCGTATACGGCGATCGCACCGAACTCCGCTTCCACTTCCTCGTTAAATTGCAGCTCGATCCGCTCGGGTGCTTTCTCCAGGATGCCATCCGCTTCCGGAACCGATCTCTTCAGCATGGTGTGAGCAAATGCCAAGCCGCTGATAGACATCAAAAGCAGCACCATGAGTGCACCTACGAACCAGCGACGACGCACCAACCAACCTCCTCACACACGAAAGGAATAGAGTACCGAGAGAAGCGTTACTGTGAGACAACAGCGAGAGGAACAGCTAACTCGACCACTGTACCGCCCCCAGGACGAGATTGAATGCGCAAAGTTCCCCCCAGAAGTTCAGCCCTCTCTTGCGCCGTTGTTAATCCGAAGCCGCTGCCTACATCAGCCGTTTGAAAGCCACAACCCGAGTCTGTCACTGATACATGAATAGCGTCATTAGCGACTCTGACGGATAGTCGTGCCCGGTTTGTGCCAGAGTGGTGAGCGACATTCTCCAGTGCTTCCCGAACGACACCAAGCACGTGCTCCAGAACCTTCTCAGGCACCGTGAAATCGACATCAAACTCATCCAGATCAAGTTTCAGGTCAAGTCGGCGTTCTTCGCTTGTCTTCAGTGCCCTCAGAGCGGTGTCCAAGCGCGTGGGTACCGGGCGAGTGCGAAGTTCGGCGATGGCCTGCTTTACCCTTAGATCGGTCGCCGAGAGATTGGCCCGCAGTTCCTCAACAAGACAGCCTGCACGTTCTGTTTCACCGGTACCAAGTTGCTCCTGTAGGTCCCTAAGGCGGACCCCAAGATAAAACAGCGCCTGTGAGACGCCATCGTGCAGTTCACGGGCGATCCTGTCTCGCACTTCAAACACTGCAGCCTCTTCCCGAGCTTTGGACAGCCTTCGCTCAGTCTTGCTGATGTGGCGGGCAACGACCCACAGATAGGCAGCGAACATGATGCCAACAAGCCCCGCTGTGAGAAGGTTCCCCACCATGGATGGCAACACCCACTGCAGCAGGGAATGACGCACGACCTCAAACATCCCGACCATGACGGGCGTGATGATCACGGGCCACACCGGGACTGAACGCGGTGTCATCCAACCCCCTCCCCTGAGAGACATTCTAGTT
>DAHVXO010000131.1 GCA_027356675.1 Symbiobacteriaceae bacterium
ATTCGTGCAGGATTCGACGGGGTGTGGCGCAGTCTGGTAGCGCGCTTGCTTTGGGAGCAAGATGTCGCAGGTTCAAATCCTGTCACCCCGACCATTAGCATGAGTCGCCGGGCCCGGCCGGTGTACAGCATGCGGGTGTAGCTCAATGGTAGAGCTCCAGCCTTCCAAGCTGGTCACGTGGGTTCGATTCCCATCACCCGCTCCAATCGTCCTAGCCCAGGGTGCACGGCGTGTGCCCTCTTTTCATCAGGGTCTGGCGGCGGCGCCACACCTGGCTTGCCACCGCATGACGAGTGTGTTAATATAACCTGTGCTATACAAGCGCCTGTAGCTCAGGGGAAAGAGCAACCGCCTTCTAAGCGGTTGGCCGCAGGTTCGAATCCTGCCAGGCGCGCCACTTTCGTTTTGATGCTGGCCGTAGCTCAGTTGGTTAGAGCGCAAGATTGTGGCTCTTGAGGTCGCCGGTTCGATTCCGGTCGGTCAGCCCATTTTTCACTGGGGCGTAGCCAAGTCGGTAAGGCACGGGACTTTGACTCCCGCATGCGTTGGTTCGAATCCAGCCGCCCCAGCCAGTAACAGCAAACTCCCGCTGGTTTCAGCCAGAGGGGTTTGCTCAGTTATGGGCCATTAGCTCAGTGGCAGAGCACCCGCCTTTTAAGCGGGGAGTCGATGGTTCGAATCCATCATGGCCCACCATTGGCCGGCCCGATTGCGAAGGCACTCGGGCCGGTTGTATAATGAAGTGCGCACGCGAGAGTGGCGGAACTGGCAGACGCGCAAGACTTAGGATCTTGTGCCGCAAGGCGTAGGGGTTCGAGTCCCCTCTCTCGCACCACTTGTGACCGTAGGGTTTACGGGTTTGGAAAAGATGGGCAACCGGCCTAAAAGGCTTGGTTGTCCATCTTTTTGCCTATCTCTCGTGAGGTAGGCCTGCTTCGCAGGAACTATACCACCTCTGACCCTGGACCAATGCTGCCAATAAATGGTAAAATATGGCAAAGAACTCTCCGTGGAGGCGAGTCAATTGCCATACTCGGTGGATGGCCCACGTTCGCTGCGCGTCCCTTTCCCGGTGCAATCGGGTCCAGGCCAGGCGTACCGGTGGGCAGGGACGGACCTGCCGTCCCGCAACCCGCCTGTGCAGGCAGACCGGTTGACGATCAGCCCTGAGTCCCGCTTCGCCGCGGACCTGACTGGCATGTGGAGTATTCTGGGTGCGCTGTTCGGGACGGCCCCGCCGGGGAGCGCCGGGACTCAGCCGGACCTGAGCGGGCTGCTGCAAGCCATCCGGGATGCGCGGGCGGCTCAGGAACGGGTAGCCAACGAGCAGGCGGTCATCCGGACGCTCAAAGTCTCCGTCCTGCGGCAGGCGGAAGCCTTGGTCGAACGCAGCTATGGCCTGAAGGCCGATGGCGCCACGCTGCGGATCGTCTTCGACGGCGACATGGGGAACGCCCTGGCATCCGTCCAATACCGCTACGACAGCCGGGGCCGCATGGTGGATGAGGAACTGCACCTGAACCCGGCGGAATTCACTCCCGATGCAGGCCCCAACGGCGTCAACAACCATATCATCCAGAATGACCGCATCCTGGCGCATGAACTGACGCACGCTGTGATGGGCCGCAACATGGACGTGTACGCCTTGCCCGACTGGTTCATTGAGGGCACGGCCGAATATGTAGCTGGTGGCGCTGAGCGAGTGAATATTGTGTTGGAGCACCTGTCCCCCCAGGCGATGCTGGCACGTCTCCACCGGCCGTGGGAGGGCGACACCACACAATACGCTGCGGCGTACGTCGCGACGCGCTACCTCGACCAGGTCACAGCCGCCGGCGGCGGGCTGCGAGCCATTATGGCCGAACTGCACGGCGGAGCGAGCCTGGACGAGGCCATCCGCACGGTCAGCGGCGGTACGTTCACCGACACGGAGGCATTTCTGGCGGCGCTGGTGGACAGTGGTGCAGGCGTATCCTTCCTGCGCACCATCGATGTCTCAGGGGCCAGCCCGGGCTCAATCGCGGGCGTCAGGAGAGGCGCCGATGTGGTTCCCGACACAGGGACACCCAGTCCCCAGCCCATGAGAGGATTCCGAGTCCAGTGGCCGTCGGCCTTGGCTGACGTTCGGGTGATGCACCCGGTGCCCTGGTTCGGTCCGATCCCGGTGTCAGCGGCCATCGCGCTATACCGCCAGCAAGCTGCGCCAAGTACCCGCGAAGTGTGACAGAGGCCACTTGAACCATACGGTCCGGGGGCGTATAATCCGCGCGGGACCGCCCAGGCTCATCCATTTTGCCGGGCTGCAGCGGGTACCCGCTGCGGCTTCGTTTTGGTCATCGCGGGGCCCACCCAATGCCGAATCTCGCCGCAGACGCGCGTCGTCCTAAGGTCAGGGCGCTCTCGTTGTTTGGCCGCCGGACGCGTGGTATAATACTAAAGTTGCAGCCGGGCCCAACTACTGGAGATCCTGTATGTGGCCGCACAAGGTCCAGGCCATATACTGACTTTTGAGGGGGAGAATAGATGAAGGCGACATGGGACAAGTTAGAAAACAACTGGATGCAGTTTGAAGTCGAGGTTGAGGCGGACCAGTTTGCCAAGGCCATGGACTCTGCGTTCCAGAAGCTTAACCAGCGTGTGAACATCCCCGGCTTCCGCCGTGGCAAGGCGCCCCGTGCGCTGTTCGAGCGCATGTACGGCAAGGAGAGCCTGGTTCAGGAGGCCGTGGACGCCCTGCTCCCCACCGCCTATAGCGACGCAGTCGCTCAGGGCGACGTCCACCCCATCGACCGTCCCGATCTGGCGGTCGAGCAGGCGGAAGCGGGCAAGTCCCTCGTCTTCAAGGGCAAGGTCCAGGTCCGCCCCGAGGTTACGCTGGGCCGCGTCGCCGGCTTTAATATCCCCCAGCCGTCGGCTGAGGTGACGGCCGAGCAGATCGATCAGCAGTTGGAGACCCTCCGGACCCGCGCCACCACGCTGGTGACCGACGAATCCGGCGAGGTCAAGCCGGGCTCTTTCGTCATCATCGACTACGAAGGCTTTGTGGATGACGTGGCCTTCGAAGGCGGCAAGGGCGAGAACCACACATTGGAGATCGGCTCTGGCTCCTTCATTCCGGGGTTTGAAGAGGGGCTGATCGGCGCCAAGGTTGGCGAAGACCGTAATGTAAATGCTACATTCCCTGAGCAGTATGGTGCCGAACATTTGGCCGGCAAGACTGCGTTATTTAAGGTGACGGTCAAAGAGGTCAAGTACAAGGTTATGCCGGAATTGAACGACGAATTCGCGGCGGAAGCCGGTCCCTTCCAGACACTGCAGGAGTTGCGGGCGGATATCGAGAATCGTCTGAAGGAATCCGCAAAGGCCAACGCCGAGCGGGAGTACCAGAACAGCATCATCGAGGCGGTCAGCGACGACGCTGCGGTGGAGATTCCGGAAGTCCTGGTGCACCAGCGGGTTCACGATATGCTGCACGACTTCGCGCACGACCTCGAACGGAAGGGCCTGAACTGGGAACTATACACCCAGATCACGGGCAAGACCGAGCACGAACTGCACGCGGAGTTTGAGGGACCCGCCAAGAAGGGCGTCAAGGCCGACCTCGTGATGGCAGCGGTCGCCAAGCAGGAAGGCATCACCGTGGCGGAGGCCGACATGGAGAGCGAGTTTGACCGCATGCTGGCGGTCTACAAGGACCAGCAGACCGAGATCAAGCAGCTGCGCAAGAGCGCCAGCTATCGGGAACGCATGCGCGAGGGTCTTCTGATGCAGAAGACCATCGACTTTTTGGTGAAAGCGAATACGGCCCCGCAGGCCTAGTCTCTGGATAGGGCGCGGGGAGAGGAGGCAAGACTATGAGTTACCTTGTTCCGTATGTCATTGAGCAGACCAACCGGGGCGAACGTTCTTACGACATCTACAGCCGTCTTCTGAAGGATCGGATCATCTTCCTTGGCACGCCCATCGACGACCAGGTCGCCAACGTGATCATCGCTCAGCTGCTCTTCCTGGAGAGCGACGACCCCGACAAGGAAATCAACATCTACATCAATTCCCCCGGCGGGTCAGTCTCTGCCGGTCTCGGCATCTACGATGCCATGCAGCACATCAAGTCCCCGGTGAACACCACCGTCGTGGGCCTGGCCGCCTCCATGGGCGCCCTGCTGCTGACGGCAGGCACCGGGAAGCGTTACGCGCTGCCGAACGCGCGGGTCATGATTCACCAACCCCACACGCAGGGCGTCTCTGGCCAGATCACGGACATTGAGATCACTGCCAAGGAATTGATCAAGACCAAGGAGCAAATGGCGCAGATCATGTCAAAGCATACGGGCCAGCCCTTGGAGCGCGTCCTGGCTGACACCGAGCGTGACCGCTGGATGTCTGCCGACGAAGCGAAGGCATATGGTCTGGTTGATGACGTCGTTCACCCCAAGGAGAAGAAGGGCGCACGGTAAAGAAAGGGGTGGGGGAATGTTCAAGTTCACTGGTTAGGACAAAGGCCAGCTGAAGTGCTCCTTCTGCGGCAAGTTCCAGGACCAGGTGAAGCGGCTCGTCGCCGGACCGGGAGTCTATATCTGCGACGAGTGCATCGAGCTTTGCAATGAGATCATCGAGGAAGAACTGAACGAAGAGGTCGATTTCGAACTCAAGGACGTTCCCAAGCCTCGCGAGATCAAAGCAATCCTCGACCAGTACGTCATCGGGCAGGAGCGCGCCAAGCGTACGCTGGCGGTAGCGGTGTACAACCACTACAAGCGCATCAACATGGGCGGCAAGCTCGACGACGTCGAGCTGCAGAAGTCCAACATTGTGATGCTGGGTCCGACCGGTTCCGGCAAGACCTTGCTTGCGCAAACCCTTGCCAAGATCCTGAACGTCCCCTTCGCGATTGCCGACGCCACGTCGTTGACCGAAGCCGGGTATGTGGGCGAGGACGTCGAGAACATCCTGCTCAAGCTGATCCAG
>DAHVXO010000193.1 GCA_027356675.1 Symbiobacteriaceae bacterium
TCGACCACGCGCTTCTGGCCGTTGACATCAAGGTATACTCGCTTCCCGTAGTGGTCGGCCTCAACCCGTTCGTACCGGACACCAGTGATCAGCTCCACGCCCTGCTGCTGCAGCGCGGAAGTGATAGAGGCCGAGACTTCCGGCTCGTACTCCTTCAAAACCCGATCGCCCCGCTGCATCATGGTCACCTGTGTCCCCAGATGCCGGAACAACTGACCCAGCTCCAAAGCGATGTAACCGGAGCCGATGATCGCCATGGTTTTGGGCAGCCTCTTCAGCTCTAACGCCGTTGTGCTGGTTAGAAAATCGACATCCTTGAGGCCAGGGATCTCAGGCACGGCGGCAGAAGCACCAGTCGCGATCAGAAACGCCCTTCCTGAAATCACCTGCTCGCCGACCTGAACGGAATGATCATCGACAAATGCGGCTTCACCGTGGATCACGTCCCATCCGTACTCTTCGACCAGGGACTCGTACTTGTTCTGCCGCATGTCTTAGACCAGTTTGTCTTTCTGGCCGGTCAGCAGCCCCAAGTCGACAGGACCGGCGCTGGTGGGCACCCCGGCGAACGGGTGGTTGCGGCTATTGAAGTAGATTTCGCCGGCGCGCAGGAGTGTCTTGGAAGGCACACACCCGATGTTGACGCAGGTGCCACCCATGGTGCCCCGCTCGATCATCACCACGCGCGCTCCATTATTACGCGCCTGAATCGCAGCGGAGAAAGCAGCACCGCCCGACCCGATGATGACCAGATCGTACTGACCTTCCCCGCCCGAGCGAGACGCAACTGCGGTAGTAGCTCCCAGGTACTCCAGTTCGCCTGGCTTGTAGCCGGCTGCTTCGACCGCTCGATCGAGGGCGGACGCTTCAACTCCTGCCGGGAGACGAAAGCGTGCCTCGCCGCGGCGGAAGTCCGCCCTGGCTCCTTGTGCCCCAGCCTGCGTGAGCGCGTCTACCACGTGCTCCTCGCAACTGGTGCAGGTCATACCGTGAATCTCCATGCGCACGTCACGTTCTGTCGACTGTGCCATATGTTGTCACCTATCCTTTCTTCATGCCGGCATCGAGCCTGCCCAGGGCCACATGCAACCGCTGCTCGGTGGCATCTTTAGCGTTACCTGTACACCGTCAGGCGACTCCCGGCGGGGAATGCACCCGTTCGGCGGGGCTGTCCGCAGCACGTGACCACTCTCTTTCCTCAGGAGCAGTGGGTAGGTGCCACCGTTACAGGCGCTTCAACAGTCCGGCGGGACCTCCCAGCCAGTAGTACCCGATATACAGCCCCGCACCGATGATGACCAGACCCGCGACCCGCGACACATAAGGCATCCAGCGAGGCAGTTGCCGTGACAGCCAGTTGCGGGAGACAAGAGTGACAACGGACAGACCAGTCACCACCAGCCCCATGCCCAGTGAAAAACTGGCAAAGGTGACCAGGCCGTCGAGCACCCTGCCCGCCATCAGAGACTGTGAAACCAGTACGAGGAACAGCGGCAGCGCACAACCCAGGGAGGCAACCGCGTAGGCCAGCCCATACACGTAAATGGCACTAAGGCGACTACGTGCTGAATCCGGCTGGAGCCGGCTGGCAAGGCCGGGAAGGTTAATACCCGGCATGTGCCGCCCCGAGAGCATCAGTGCTCCCATTACCACCATTACAGCGGCGGTCAGCACGGTGAGCCAGGGGATCACTCTGATGAGGCCCCGCCCGATCAGCCCCATAAGAATCCCGGCTACACCAAAAATGCTGAGGAAGCCCAAAGTCATGAGAGCCCCGACCAGGAGGCCATGCAGGATGCTGTTCCTTCGCTCTGGAGGATCGTCGCCGGTCCGCCCCAGCAAATATGAGACATAGGCGGGCAACATGGCAACCCCGCAGGGGTTGAAGGCTGCCGCTACTCCCGCTCCGAAGGCAAGACTCACTTGAACGGTGTCAAGCACGCCATCACGTCCTCACTAGGATTTAGTTAAGAGCGGGCTGAGGGCTCTGTCCAGTAGCAGAAAGGGCGTAGGGCGCTCATCCCGGTACACGGTTTTGCCGTCCGCACCAATAATCACGGTCGTGTCCAGGCTGCTGATCGCAAACTTTTGGACCATCTGGTCAGAGTCAAGGGCATGGGGCCAATCGCCGCCATACTCCTTTGCGAACTGCTTCAGGTTCTCCGCCGTGTCGTTCACCGTATCAACGTCAACGGTGAGCAGTTGCACCTTGTCTCCGTACTTCGCCCAGACTTGCTTCAAGGCATCCTCTTCCCCTATGCAACTTGAGCACCAGGAAGCCATGAAGAAGATAACAGTCGGCTTGCCGAGGACGTGGCTAATGGGCTGCCCTGTATGCACGTCGCTCAGCTGGAAGGCGGGAGCCAGATTGTTCGCATCCGAGCCTGGTGCCTTCTGATTAGTCCGTTCCTCCGCTTGCTGGGGCTGTACAGTGGGCTGAGCCGTCTGGGAAGCTGAGCCGGATGTACAGCCTGATACCGATGCCAGCACCAATAACCCAGCAAGTCCGGCCAGTATCCGATGTTGAGTGGTTGCGCGGCTCACTGTCACTACCTCCCTGAATGTTGGGAGTGCCAGCCCGGTCGGAAGTATCCGGAGAACTGCACCCGTTCCATGTTGTTCGCCCATGCTCCGGCTACTCGCAGCAACTCTTCCCGGTGCTAACAGGGACAGCGCCATTGTTCGGCATCTGTAGGTCGAGTGCACGAGCAGGGCTCGTAGCGGGTGCACAGCAATCCTCCTGTGGATGATCCGGCACCGCTATGCAGGAGGCGTCCTGAGCAGATTCGCCGGTCGATTCCTGACGGGCCGGCCCACAACAATCTACGTGCGGTTCGACGGTGGCTTCGGTCCCAGCGAAACGCCTCGTGCCTTCCTTGACGACCGAGAGCACTACGCCCAGGCAGCAGGACCCCTGCGGGTTCGTATGCTCGCAGTCGCACCCTTCGTTGTTCAGTCGGGTTTTGATGTCATCGGGCACCGTGCTCTTTCCGGTCCTCCTGATCTCGTCGTACACCTCTTCGACGGTATGGTTGAAGCAGTAGCAAATGGGCCTCGGACCGGTCGTCTCCTTGACTCCCACCCGTACCTTCAGGTCGGCCAAGGTAAATACACGCCTGCCGTCTTCGCTGAAGTAGACCACGTCGCAGCCCTGCGCGTCGCAATAGCGGTACGGCCCTTCCGTGATTCGACCCTGACACTCGCCATTGACCAGGGAACGAAGTGTCTCGACCTTTACCGCCTTGCCCTTGGTCGCCGACACAGGGCAGATCAGCACTCTCTGCCCCGCGGTGGTTGTTTCGCTCATCTTGTTCGCGTCCTCCTTACACATCGGGAAACCTTAGGGTTGAGGTGACCGGCTCGCGGAACCATTCACGAGGGCGGGTCACTACTGGCCTCAGAAGCGAACAGGCCCGAGGCTGGCGTCACACATCGTGAATTTCAAATATCTAAATACGATCAGGACAGTTGGGGGCCGGTTAGGGGGGGGGTTGAGGGGAGGGCCGCTGCAACAAGCGTTCCCTCCACCGCAAGGCTACTTTCGCTGACCATCGTCCCCCGGTATCACGCAATTTCCATCCGGTGGCGGGCTGTACCAAACGGGCAGGACGCCCTTACCGAAACAGGCCCCAGAGCTCTCTCCCCCACGCCATGGCTTGTTCCAGGTCTAACAGGAAACCTTCAACCGGACGCCCGGGCTTCCACTTGTTAAACTGCTCGACCGAGCAGAAGAAAACGATGTCCCCTCACGTGTCGCCACAGACGGATCGCCCAGCTTCAGGCGGCAACACCCAAACCATAGCATCTGGATGCGAGGCACGCGCCAAGCGGCCCGATTGAAACTCGAAGCTAAGCGGATCGCCTGAGGAGCCACAGCGACTTTCTACTCGGGCATCAGCATCAAGTGCTGCCGGGATGCCAACGGCGTCTAAAGCACACCAGGCGTAGAGTTCAACACCGTTGAGCAGCAACTGGTGCCGAGAGGGAACGACAGAGAGGCCATTCGCACCCGTGATGGTATCCTCGACCGGCGAAAGCGTGATCAGCCCCAAGGCAGCCATCCTGCCAACGAGATCTACAAGGGATTGTCCCTGAACGTCAACGCTATCAGCAAGCCGGCTAACCGGAAACGGGTTGCCTCCCCGGATCGATTCAAACGCTACCCGCACGATGGCCATCTCTGCCTCGGACCGCTGGGACAGATACTCTCGCCAACGATCGAGCATCGTCTCGTAGTCCGGGCCACTGCAGCAACTCATCCGCCGTGCACCTCCTGTTACTTAGTGAGACCCCACCTGCAACCAGGATCATGGGGGCGTCTCACTGTACCCTTAGGATGCTTTGCTTGGCTTGACCTAAGTTCACGCTGGTCAGATACGAAACTCATATAAGCGCATAAACCTAGTACCCACTGCCGCACCAACGCCGGCTGTTGCCATCAAGCCCGCCTGGATCGGTGTGCCGCAGCAGATCGGGTCATCGCTTCGCAGCACCTTCCGCCGTCGTCTGTCGCCACAGAAGGTAGAGGGAAACGGCAAATACCGCCGTTGCAACTCCGTAAACCAGCCCCTGATTCTGCCCAACCCACGCGCCACCAGATGTGCCAGCCAGCACTACCAGGAGGAGCGGCAGGTGACAGGGGCATGCGACGAGGGCCAAGGTGCCCAACACGACACTCTTGATTGTTTTCATTGTTAATCCCCCATTCTTGTACATGCCCGAATCGCTTCAGCGTTATCGGCCACCAACGCTCGGGCGAGATTAATGAGATCCTTCACCCGAGGGTCAGCCACGCGGTAGTAGACGTACTTGCCCTCACTGCGCGACGTAACGTAGCCACACCACTTGAGACAGGCGAGCTGGTTGGAGATCTGCCCCTGCGACATCTGGACCGCGTCGATCAGCTCCCCAACGTTCATCTCCCCCCGCTCCAGGAGTAGCTCGACGATCTTGAGCCGGGTTGGGTTACCCAAGCCCTGAAAGAACTTCGCGTGAAGGTCATACTGACGCTCCGCAAGCTCTAGCGGTTCAGGCGGAGCAACCGGACGTGCAGACATGGAACATCCCTCCCATCATCGAATTTACGTTCTTGAATATGTGGTTCCAATCTACACCTGACATACCAGAGTGTCAACCCATTTTGCCCAGTCGTATTGAAATATAACAATACGATTATGCTAATGCCGAGCGTTTGAACGGCTCCCAGCTTGTGGGAGCCGTTCTGGTAGTGATCATCGGGCCGGACTCGGCTACAAATTCGCCGGCAGCGGTATGCACGGTGCCGGCGTGTTTATGCGGTCCTGAGCCTCGTAAGTGGAGCATAGGAAAGTCGGGTTTCCATTCGATCTTCCGGATCGCCTGGTTTTAATGGGGTAGGCTCCGCTGCACGGTCCGACCGGGCGTTACGGTTGTTCAAGCCTCCTCCCCGTTGTGTAATCGAGCCTGTCGGTCTTCCGCCGTTTCGGCACGTAGCTGCCAAGTGAGGAGTTCGTCATTAAGCCGAAGCCATCGTTGTTCTGCATTCACTAGCGCCTCTTCGACAGCGATCAGCGCAGCGACCAGATCGGTTTTTGAGCGACGGCCATACCGCTTTCTCACGGCATTGAGATCGCGCCCAGGCTTAATTCGGGGAACAGCGGCATGCTGGGTAACCGGGGCGACAGCACAAGAATGCGGGGGCTTCCAAGATCGATGCTTGTTGTAGTACGCCCTCGCCTCCACATTGGTCAGTATTGCGCTCTCTGAGACGCCTTTGCCTTCCGGGGCCACGCTCGCCGAAATGGCTGCAATGGCGGCGAGTGAGATGCGCTTATTGACGGCCCGCAAAGCATCGACGGCCGCTTTGACCACAGTGGCCGTGCGCTGTTTTTTGACCTCGTAAACCTTCTCCTTTAGCCACGCCGGCGCTTCAGTCCGGTCGTGCGGTTCGGATTTGTACGGCACGTTCCTCGTCCCTTCGGTAGGCGTCTATATCATCCATCTCAACGAGTTCTGCATCGCAGTCACGCGCAAGCTGCTTCATGCGCTGAGCCTCCGGCAGAAGACCTTCCTGGATGGCGAAGTCCACCTGCATTAGTGCCCACTGTTTGTGGCGCACAACTTGCCCCCGCTTGGCTGGATCGGGTACCTTGCCGGCACACCCGACGCAGGCAAACTTTGCGGCGCAGAAGCCGTGGCTTACGCAGTGGCCGCCAACGACCTCGGCGAGGGTACCTGCCTTACCGCTGGCCTCTTCGTAGAGCTGACGGAGTTCATCAGGAGACCGTTGTACCGCTTTGCCGACGTCAATGTGGGCAGCGAGGCGGGCCAAGTGTACATCAGCCGCTTCGGCGACGAAGGACTCGGTTGGCTTACTGTAATAATCGGTGACGTCGAGGTTTTTCTGCTTGAGCCACTGACCCACGATATCTACTGGAATCCGCTCAACCTGGACGGCATGGGTGGCAAAGGCGTGGCGCAACAGATGCGCCTTGATCGCTACCGGGTCTCCTTCTCTGGTTCTGAACACCATGCCATGCAGCAGCAAACGCATGCACGCAGTGATTCCCATGTCCTTGATATGCTTTCCGTTGAACTGAAACAGGTACGGTGCCTTCTCAAACCGATGCGATCGGGTATTGTTTGGGTCATACGCAACCGCAGGCAATTGCTCTCCTGCTTTCAGCCCGTAATGTTCAGCGAGCATCCGAGCCAACTTCACCAGAAGCCGCTTGGTCTCTTCTCCGATGAAGTAGGGTTGTGTCCGGTTAGTACGCTCCCCTTTAGGTAGCAGCATAAAGGCATATCTGATTCGCGGGGTCTGCTCTTTGGCCCCGGGCGGAGCCGGCATTTGTAAACGGACGAAGCAGTCATCCGTCAGCCGTATCTGCAGCAGTTCGTTCATGCGCATACCTGTTGTGGTGAACAGATCTAGCGCTAACAATCCAACGGTGGCGGCGTTGTACATCTCTTCCACAGGCAAGATTACCCCGGTGGCCCTGCGCTGAGCATCCGCCATAAAGAATGCCGTGCCGCCCTTGATCCTCCAAGAACCCAACCCGGTAATGCCCGTCGCGAAGGGGGTGGTCAGCGAAGGGCCGTCCTCGCCGTATCCCCATGCGCGTAACCATGTCTGCTTCTTGCTGATTTCCTCGGGTGTGCCCAGCCGTGGGAGGGTGCCCCATACGCCTTCCTGTAGCAGTTCTGCAAACCACAAGCCCTCTGACGGGGCATCCCCGCTTAACCGTTCCGCCCTCACGAACTCCAGGAAGAGCTCGTTTCGCTCGTCGACAAATTGGTCCACACCTTCCTTGGCCTGTTTGTAGGTCGTAGCGCTGTACTTGGATTTATGGCCCATAACCCACGACCGCCGATCCCATACCCGAAAGAAGAGCCGTTCGGTGGGTCCGATGCCCTTATCGGGAGCCCCGCCTTCGGTGTAGTCGAAGGCGTAAGGCAGCGCACGACGCCCTGACTCCGAGATCACATCCAACGCTTTCCGATACGCCTGGCGGA
>DAHVXO010000197.1 GCA_027356675.1 Symbiobacteriaceae bacterium
GATCCCACAACATGAAGGAGTTGACACCGACTTCCTGTAGGGCTTTGACCTGCGCCCTGATCTCTGCGGGACCATAGTGGAGGGCGCCCGTAGACGGGTAGGTGAAGTCTTGAATCCAGGGGCGGTGCTTCGTAATCGGAATGCCGGTGGTGCGTTCCAGCGCCTTGGTCATGGACTGCAGAACCGTCTCGTAAGGTGCCCGATCCGGATTGGCAATCCCGTAGGTGCCCAGTGCGTAGTGGGAGGGGTAGACCATTGCACTGACATAGTCGACGATCTCGGCGACCTGGCGGTAATCCTGGCCGATTTGCATGTCGTCGCCCATAGCCACCGAGGTAGTCAATCCGAATAGATCCGCCGAAATGACGACCCCCAAAGGTTTCAGCTCAGCCACGGCCTGCTTGAGGAATCCACCGATGGCAGCGGTCCGCAGTTCAGCACCGGTGTCCTTGTTATACCCTGCGACCAGCTTTTCCGGGTAGCGGATGTAGTCAAACTGGATTTCATCCATACCGGCTCGCACCGCGGCCCGCGCAATATCGATATTGTACCGCCACACGTTCTGATTCTTCGGGTCCATGAACGAATACGCGCCGCCGGTGAAGCCGGGAATCGTCCAGGCGGGACGGGCCCGGTAGAGGTACTGGTCGTTCATGGTCACGATGCGGCCGGCGACCCAGAAGCCCTGGTCGTGCATCTGGGTCACGAGCTTGTTGATGTCGCCAATCTTGCGGGCGTTGGCGCCGGCCTCGATCGCAAGGGGGATGTCGGAGTTCCAGGAGAGCTTGCCGTCTTCGGCCTTGACGTCCAGGACGAGGGTGTTGAGGCCCGCGGACTTGGCCCAGGTCAGAAGCGGGCCAATCAGGTCTGGGGAGCCGGCGACCCAGCCGGAGACGTGGATGCCCCGCACTGGGTTCGGGATGGTGCGCTTCAAGGGTTTGGGGGGCTCAGGCTTCGGCTGCTCGATCGTGGGAGTGACCGGTGCGGGCGAGGTCCCCCCGCTGGGCGGGTTGCCGGGCTGGGATCCGGCGGCGTTGCCAGCCCCTGTGGGTGCGGGGGCTCCGGGCGTTACGGCGGTGACCGGCGCGGCGGCGCGAGAGCCGGAGCAGGCGGTGAGCACGATCAGCGCTGCCAAGGCGGCGGCGGCAAGGCCTACGGTGGCCAGAGAACGATTGCGCATGGCGACCTCCGGGTTGTTCATATATGGAACTGTATGCATGAGATAGTGTACCGGAGTTGCCGCGACATCCGCCAGTGGGTACTGGCTGTGGAAAACTGGATTTTTCATAGCGCTCGTCAAACGAGCCCTGGCCCCAACATATTCTTCAAACAAGGGATTGGCGGTCGCATGTCGAATTCGGTGATGTAAGTTTCTAGGTGAACACCCTTCTAACACACAAAACAGGAGGAGGATGAATGACGATGCGCCGAGCCGTGGCCATAACGGTCTGCGGCCTCATCCTGGCAAGCGCCACAGCGCTCGGGGGATGCAGAGGGGCGCCAGTCACAGCCACGGATCTGACAGCAGGGCCGCGGGCAACGGCCGCCCCGGTCCAGGCTCCGTCGCCGCAGACACAGCCCGCCGTCGCCTCGAACCCGGCCCCCGTCCCCGCCCCGGCCCCCCGGCGCCACCACGTGGACATCCATGGGCTCTACATGACCGGCTGGACCGCCGGTAGCGACCGGTTTTACGAACTGGTGGCGTACATGAAGGAGACCGGCCTGAACGCCGTGGTGATTGATGCCCAGGATGACGACGGTCAGATCTCGTGGGAAACCCAGATTCCCATGGCGGTGGAACTGGGCGCAAACGAGGGCAAGATCACGGATATCGATGCCCGGGTGCAGTACCTCAAGGCCAACGGCATCTATGCGATCGCCCGCATCGTGGTCTATGCGGACCCACTGTTGGGGCGCAAGCGGCCGGACCTGTCTATCCTGGGCGGGGACTTTATGGACACCCGGGGCATCCGATGGCCAGACCCCTATAACCGGCAGGTATGGGAGTACAAGGCCGCCGTGGCCAAGGAAGCGGCCAGCCGCGGCTTCGACGAGATCCAGTTCGATTACATCCGCTTCCCAGAGCACCGGATCGAGGGGTACAACTACCACGTGCCCGTGGAGCGGCGGACGCAGGCCATCGAGTCCTTCCTGCGATACGCCAAAGCGGAGTTGGCGCCTTGGGACGTCTTTGTGGCGGCAGATGTGTTCGGTCTGACCACCTCGGTCCCCGAGGGGGATGACATGGAGATTGGTCAGGATTACGCCGGGCTGGCGGCCACGGTGGACTACATCCTGCCGATGGTCTACCCGAGCCACTACGCCCCTGGGACTTACGGTATCGCCGATCCCAACCAGCAGCCCGGGCAGATTGTGTACGAATCCCTGGTCGCCGCGCAGAAGCGGACCTGGGGGATGGACGTTCGCAAACACCGCCCGTGGCTCCAGGATTTCACGTACGGCAAGCACTACACGGCAGGCGATGTGGCGGAGCAGATTCGGGGTCTTGCCAGGGCCGGCATCTACCAGTGGGTGCTCTGGGACCCCAACAACCGGTACACCCGGGGCGTCGATTATGGCGTGGGCGGGGGTTTTTCGGGCCCGCCCGGGGCGTGGCGGGCTGACTGGCAGCCACCAGAGCCTAGCCGTGAAGACCGGCGACATCTGGCTGATCATTTGCGGTGAAATGCAAATAAGCGGGGGCTGATTACTCCCGCTTATTTGTTCCGTAATCGTATACAAGTTATACAATTGGTGTACCCCCATATGTATGGCGGTACTATGCGCACACAAATGATAAGTGTACTCGCGATTCGTTTCAGGACTCATTATGGCTGCCCCACCGATCGTTACGTCTACGACTCGGCCGCGTGCCTCGGCTGCATGGCGAATTCAGCGGAGGGTGTCTCCGTCCCCCGCTGTGATTGCTCGGCCAGTAACCGGTAGATCAGCGCCTCCGCGGCGGTCCAGGAATGAACGCGGTGGCAATCATGAAAATCACGATTGTAAGGGTAGTCCATGAGGATGCGGGTGGCGGGATGGTGCATGAGGTTGCGGGGCGCATCATCGAACATGAAATCGCCTCGGACCAGGTCCTTGCGGTATGTGATGACGATATTCCCCTTGGGCACCATGGGCAGGTGCCGCCGTACCCAGTCCATCTTATCGCCGCAGGCCTCGCGAGGGCTGGCCGTGACTACGACCAGCTCCACGAAAGCGGACAACCGCTCAAGTGACTCCACGCACCCCGACAGCGGCTCGAGGTCGGCGAAGAACCCCGGGCGGTTCAGGTAGTGGTAGATCCGCTTGCCACAGGCGGGCTTGACCAGGTGATCCCAGTCCCATGAGGTGATGTCAGCCTCGGTCAGGCGATCGTCCCAGTCCTGGTTGTAGGTGGTCAGCCATTTCTTCATCAGGTTGGAGCAGATACCGTCCAGGTCGAAGAGTAGCACGGGTTTGGACATCGTCGTCCTCCTCAGATCGCCGCTGGTGTGGGCCCGGAGTGCCGGGACACAGGCCTGCCGCCAGGGCCTTTGGCTAGATGAAGGCGTCGGTGGCGCGGGAGAGCATGTCACCGGCCACCCCCGCCATGCGGCCCAGTCGCGTCCGCACCGCGGGTGTCCGGTCGTCCGTCAGGTTTGGGAAAACGAATGAGGTGCCAGCCGTGAGCGTCGCCGTCGTGACCCAATCGCGCTTGCCGCGGGCAAGACGGCAGACTCCCCAGCCCAGACTCATCAGCCCGATGCCAACGTACATGCCGCGCGCAAAGTTTGCCATGGAACCGACCACTCCCTGTGAAGGCCGATTTGAGCAAGGCCTTGCCCAGACGCGGCAGCCTGTGTACCCGGCGCACAGTAGTATGTGCAAACGGCGTGCGACCTAACGAGGAGTCTTGCGCCGTGCCAGGCGTTCGGCGCGGCGGACGGCCCCGCCGGCGAACACGGCCCGCTCTTCATCCGTCTCGGTCAGCAGAGGGGGCACCGGAGTGGGTCTGCCTGTGGCCGGGTCCAGGGCCACAAACGTGGTGAAGGCGGTGGTGGTCTGCCGGCGCTCTCCCGTGGTCAGCCGCTCGGCGTAGACTTCAATGTAAACCTCCAGGGATGTCCGCCCGGTCCAGGTGACCCGGGCATGCAAGATGCAGGCGTCGCCTACGTGGACGGGCGCCAGGAAGTCGACGGAGTCGAAGGAGGCAGTGACGCAAGGGTTCCCGCTATGGCGCATGGCCGCCACAGCGGCGGCCATGTCGATGAAGTGCAGGAGCCGGCCGCCGAGCATGTTCCCCAGCGGGTTGACGTCGTTGGGCAGGACCACCTCGGTCATCTCAACGGTGGAGAGACGGGCAGGCTTCGGTGCGAGGGCATTCGGGTTCACGGGCATCCTCCTCGGCAGGCGTGGGCGAACGGTGGAAAGACTCAGCTGGTGGACGCCTGCAGGTCGGCCGCCAGTCGGTCGAGGATCCGGGCGGAGCTGGCCAGGTCCGCAATGTGCTGGGATATGGATTCCGTCGCATCGGCCACGCGGTGGACGGCATCCGCTCGGGCGCTGGCCCCGGTGCCAATCTCCCGCGTGCTCCTCAGGACTTCCTCGCCTGCGGCGGCCATCTCCTCGGCAGAGGCTGTGTTCTCCTCGGTGATTGCGGCGAGCTGCGACATGGTGTCCACCAGGCGGCGGCTGCCGGCTGCGAGCCCCTCGGAGTGCCGGGAGATCTCCTGGGCGCGGGCCGTGGACTCGGCCACGGCGGCCTGGATCTGGGTGAGAGAGTCCCCGGCAGACCGGGAGAGCGCCGTACTGCGGGAGGCTTGCTGCGTGGCGGTCTGCATCGCAGCGAGGCTCTGGGTGATGCCGCCTTGGACCTGGTGAATCAACTGCGTGATCTCGGTTGTAGCCTTCCCGGAGCGCTCCGAGAGGTTTCGCACTTCTTGCGCGACCACCGCAAAGCCCCGCCCGGCCTCGCCGGCGCGGGCCGCCTCGATGGCAGCGTTGAGGGCCAACAGATTGGTCTGCTCCGCGAACTCGGAGATGGTGGTGACGACCTGTCCAATCTGCTTGGACTGGGTGCCCAGTGTGGTCAAATGGCCCGCTGCAGCGTCGATGGCCTTTGCGAGCGCTTCCATGCCGGCAGCGCTGCCCTCCACGGTTGTGCCGCCCTGCCGGGCCGTCTCACGAGCCCGCACCGCGTCCGCCGCCACAGAGCCGGCCAGGGCATGCACCTGCTCAATCGCCCGGGCCATCTCATCGACAACGCCGGAGGCGGTAGTGACGTGCGAAGACTGATCCTGGGCCCCTCGGGCCATCTGGGAGACCGTCTGGGTCAATTCCTCCATTGCACGCAGGACCTCGGCCACCGAGCTCTCGGACTTGCGGCTCTCCTCAGTCAGGGAGCGGACGGCGGGGGCAAAGAACCGCTGTGCCTGGTCCGCGGCGGCCTCACTGCCAACGCTCAAGGCGGCGGAGGTCTGCGCCAGGGTGCGGGCGGAGGCACGGGCCTGGGCGATCATGGCGTCCAGCCGCTCCAGGACCTCGGCTTGGGCCGCCGAGGCCGAAAGGGAAACATAAGCCCGGCGAAACCGGGCGCACAGGACAGCGATGGCAGCCCCGACGAGCAGTAGCAGGAGGCCGTTGACGAGCGCCAGGCGCGCAAGCGTCATATCGGCGGTGACCGCCGGCGGGTGGATGAGGACCAGGGCGATCCACCCGAGGAGGCTGACCACCGTTGCGGTGATGGTGAGGGCGGCGTCGAGATACAGCCCCGCCAGCGCCGGGATCACGTACCAGAGTCCGAGATGCTGGTTGGAGCCCGGCAACATGAACGCCAGCGCCATCAGCGCACCAGCCTCGAGCACGATTGCGATGTACTTGGTCTGCGCAGAGAACCAGTCTCGCCAGATCATCACCTGGAGGGCGGCCGCCAGGACCACGCTGGATCCGGCCCACCACTGAAAACCTCGTACGTTCAGACCCAGTTGCCGTCCCAGGGCAAGGATCACGCCCGAGACAACCAGAAGGCCGATCCACAGTACCCACATGAAGGATCGGGTGGTAACCGCATCGTGCTGCTGCAACTGTTCTTTGACATGCACAGGAACACGCTCCTACATTGCTTTGCCGAGTGCATACATCTCTTAGCCGCGATAGGCGAATATTCCTGTTTCCGTGGTGGAATTTGGGGCCGCGATCGTTGCGGAGATCTGAACAGTTGTTAAAACCCGACTTATCAAGAAGGAACGCACAGGCTGAGATGGAATATCACGAACGGTGATTTGGCAAGCATTTGGGCACTGTACGGAAGAGGTGGAAAGGTTGACGCCGCTGGTACTCATCGTAGAAGATGACGCCATGCTCTGTGATGTACTCCGCATGTACTTGGAAAACGAAGGGTATCGGGTGAAGGTCGCCAGTGACGGTCTCGATGGGCTGACCCAGGCCCTGGCGCTTCACCCTGGTCTGGTTGTGCTGGACGTCATATTGCCCAGCCTGGACGGTTTTGAAGTCTGCCGGCGGCTGCGCGAGGTGTCGCAGGTGCCAGTGATTCTGCTCACGGCCCGCGACGAGGTACAGGACAAGCTCCTGGGCTTCCGGCTAGGGGCCGATGATTACCTGACCAAGCCCTTTTCCATGCAGGAGTTCCTGGCCCGGGTGCGGGCGGTGCTCAAGCGCACCACCAGAGGGACGTACAACCACAACATGCCGGCGCCGGCCCCAGTGGACGGGGTTCTGACCTTTCCGACCCTGGTCATCGACAACCGCCGCTACCGGGTGGAGCGGAACGGCTTGCCGGTTGCCCTCACGCCAAAGGAGTTCGAACTCCTGTGGTACCTGGCTGGCCGGGCCGGTATCGTGGTGCGCCGGGAGGAACTGCTCCAAGCGGTCTGGGGGTACGCCCTGGGTGAGGATGACCGGACGATCCACACGCACATCAACCGGCTGCGGGCGAAGCTTGAAGGAAAGGACTACCGGTACATTCACACCGTGTGGGGGATCGGGTACAAATTCGAAGTCGCGCACGTGTGATGAACGGGTGGGTGGACAGGTAAAGACCGGTGGCGATTTCCACCGGTCTGACTTTTTATCACCCAGCCAACTATCGCCGCTCGCTGGGCTCGTGCTTCATGATCAACAGGTCAATCGCCATCTCCAGCACCTCAGGCGCAATCCCCGCCACGGCAGCCTTCTTCATCAAAAAAACAAAGGCGGTGACCATCTCCGGCGCCATCAGGTCCCCGGATTCCTCGCCCAGTGACCCTGAGAGGAACCAGTGGCGAGGGATACCAGTGGCGGCGGCGAGTCCGGTCGCGAGCTGAAGATCATCCACGGGCGGGTCCAGCGCGGGCTCGGTCGCCTCGACAAATGCCAATAGACCGGTATCCGAGATCGCCAATGTCGCAGCCAACTGGGCCAGTGGGAAGTCGGCCGGGTACTCTGTCAGCAGGAACCGCAAGACCATACGGATGCGCTCCCGGGACGGCACGAAGTACAGCTTGGAGCGCTGCTCGGCGGGAAGCCCGTGCAGCGAGAAGACGAAGTCCTGGCGCACATCGCGGCCACCCAGAAGGAACTCCATGCGAACGCCATATCCCTCAGCGATCTTGCGCAGCGTGCTTTGAAAGCTGCCGGTAACCTCGCCTTTTTCGATGCGGGCAATGGTGGTGTGGCTGACCCCTGTGCGGACCGCCGCTTCGCGCAAGGACTCGCCGTGGGCTTCCCGCAGCTTGGCAACGCGACGTCCTACCTGCACCATTGACCCTCCAATCCGGAGTAAACTCGGATGTATCTAAATGATATCTAACATGCACAGAACTTTCAATATATAACCGCGTTCATTTTGCACCTCCGGGGCCCCTGGAGTCAACTGCCTCTCGTTTTTGGGGTCATAACAGCGTAAAATGGGAACATACGACTCTGTATCCCATGCGGAGGTTTATCATGGCGACCACTCGTGAAGCGACTGCGCCCATCCTTGAAGAAGGGTCCTGTGCCGCAGTTATGCTAATGGCGCTGAAGGGCAAGCCCGGCGTTGTCTCGGCCGAACTGAACAACCAGAGCCAGCAGGTTCGGTTGCGTTTCGACCCCGTCTTCACCGACCACGCAGCCATGGAGCAGGCAGCAGACAGCGTGGCGCTGCTGCTCTCGGAGAACCGCGAAAGGTGCCCCAGCGACGGCGGCGCCCACTGCGGAACGTGCATGCTTCACCTGGGCGAGATGCTGACGGTGGCCGAGCCGGCCGCCATCGACACCGACCGGGTGGTGTTGAGACTGGCCCCGGATGTCCCGAAAGCATTGGAGGTGACCCGGACGATTTCGCCGGGATCAGCGGTGAAACCCAGGGCTGCCAAGGAAGAAGGAGAAGTCCGGCCGCTGCTTATCTCCACCATTCTCTGTGCAGTCTTCCTGGCGCTCGGGTACGCGACGGAGAAATGGATGGATGCCAGCACCTGGGTGTACATACCGCTCTTCGTTGCCTCTTACGCCACGGGCGGGTACTTCAGGCTCATCGAGGGCGTCAGCGCCCTGGTCAAAGAGAAGAACCTCGACATCAATTTCCTGATGATCCTGGGTGCCGCCGGCGCTGCCGTTCTAGGCCGCTGGGAGGAGGGCGCCGTGCTGATGTTCCTGTTTACCCTCTCAGCGACGCTGGAGTCCTTCGCTGTGGGGCGGACACGCTCAGCGATTCGCAAGCTGATGGCCCTGGCGCCGGAGGATGCCCTGGTCCGGCGGGACAGCGTTGAGGTGCGGATCCCAGTGGATCGGATCCAGCGGTCCGACCTCATCATCGTAAGCCCGGGCGAGCGAATCCCTGCGGACGGCGTCATCGTGAAGGGCACTTCAACGGTCAATGAGGCCGCGCTCACCGGTGAGTCGATTCCGGTGGAAAAGGCCCGGGGTGACAAGCTGTTCGCCGGCACGGTCAACGGGCAGGGCGTCCTGGAGTTCCAGGTCAGCCGCCGGGCGGATGAGACCACCCTGGCTCGCATCATCCGGGTCGTGGAGGATGCGCAGGCCCAGAAAGCGACTACCCAGCGCCTGACAGACTGGATTGACCGGTACTATACGCTGATTGTCATCTCTGTGGCGTTGATTGCCTGGATCCTGCCGCCGCTGGCGTTCGGGACCGCCTGGGGTGCCGCCTTCTATCGGGCCATGATGCTGTTGGTGGTCGCCAGCCCCTGCGCCCTGGTGATCTCAACACCGGCAGCGATCCTCTCCGCGATCGCACGGGCGGCGCGGGCGGGCATCCTCTTCAAGGGCGGCGTCCACCTGGAGCAGGCCGCGCGGGTCCGGGTGGTCGCACTGGACAAGACCGGCACCCTGACGACCGGGCGCCCGGGCGTGGTAGAGATCCTGCCAGAGGAAGGCATTGACGAAGATGAACTGCTACGGCTAGCCGCATCGGCGGAGTCCCGCTCAGAGCATCCGCTGGCGGCGGCCGTGCTGCGGTCGGCCAACGACCGGGGCATTATGTACGCGGTGGCCGAGGAGTTCCAGGCCATGGCGGGGTTGGGCGGTCGGGCCGTGGTGGATGGGCGTGAAGTGCTCGTCGGGGCGCCACGCCTGTTGCAGCATCAGAACATCGCAGTCTCGACACATATTGCGAATCGGTTGCAGGGCCTCTATGACTCCGGCCTTACCACCATGGTGGTCGTGGAGGAGGGCAGGATTCGGGGTATCCTCGGCCTCGCCGATACCCCCCGGCCCGAGGCCCGGGAGGCGCTGGCCCGGCTGAAGCGGCTGGGCATCAAGCGCGTGGTCATGCTGACCGGCGACAACCGGCGGGCGGCGCAGTCCGTGGGCGAAGCCGTGGGCGTGGACGAGGTCCGGGCGGAGTTGCTCCCTGAGGATAAGCTCCGGATCATCAAGGAGTTGGAGGCGCAGTACGGCCCCGTCGCCATGGTCGGCGATGGCGTCAACGACACCCCGGCCCTGGCGGCCGCCACAGTGGGTGTGGCCATGGGCGGCGTCGGCTCCGATGTGGCCATGGAGACGGCCGACCTGGTTCTGATGTCCGACGAACTGGAGAAGATCTCCGAGGCCATCAACTTGGCCCGCAAGTCCCGGTCGACGATGATTCAGAACCTCGGGTTTTCCATCGCGGTGATTGTGACCCTGGTAACTACAGTGCTCATCGGGAACATGAACTTGCCGCTGGCGGTGGTCGGGAACTCGTCGAGGAACTGCACGAAGTCGGGGATCTTGTACTTGGCGAGGGATTCGGCGCAGAAGGCCCG
>DAHVXO010000199.1 GCA_027356675.1 Symbiobacteriaceae bacterium
AGGACGAAGAGTTCTTCGCCCTCCTGCGCCGCCACCCGTTGAAGTCGGCCAAGGCCGTCGCGTTCAGCAGCACGTGCCGGGCCGGTGTGGCGCCCGACCAGGACCCCACCCTGCGGGCCCTGCTAGAAGCGGGCACTGGGGCAGTGGCCATCTTCGGGAAGAGCTGGGACTTCCACGTCACCGGCGCACTGGGAACCACGCTGGCAGAGAACCTGCGCATGATTCGCGAGTCTGTGGCCTACCTGCGGCAGTCCGGGCGGGAGGTCATTTACGACGGCGAGCACTTCTTCGACGGGTTCCAGGCCAACCCGGAGTATGCCCTTGCGACGTTGCAGGCGGCCTGTGACGGCGGGGCCGACTGGCTAGTGCCCTGCGACACCAACGGCGGGAACCTGCCGGGCGACGTGTCCCGGATTCTGCGGGAGGTGCAGGAGCGCTTCCCCAGCGCCCGGCTCGGCATCCACGCCCACGATGACAGCGGGCTGGGCGTCGCCGTCAGCCTGGCGGCGGTAGAGGCCGGGGTCACCATGGTCCAGGGGACCATCAACGGGTATGGTGAGCGGTGTGGAAACGCCAACCTCTGCGCCATCATCCCGAACTTGGAGCTGAACATGGGCCTGCACTGCCTGCCCGACGGCAAGCTCGCGGAGTTGACTGCGGTCAGCCACTTCGTCAGCGAACTGGCCAATCTGCCGCACTGGGACGCCCAACCCTTCGTGGGCCGGAATGCCTTCACCCATAAGGCCGGGGTGCACGTCAGTGCCCTTATGAAAGACTCTGCTATGTACGAGCACATCCCGCCGGAGTTGGTGGGCAACAAGCGGCACGTGTTGGTCTCGGAACTGGCGGGGCGGGCCAACCTCAATTATCGCTTCGGCGCGGATGTGAAGGCGGCCGACGCGGCCTCCCTGACCCGCCTGATCAAAGAACGGGAGCACCAGGGCTACCAGTATGAAGGCGCCGAGGCGTCGCTGGAACTGCTGGTGAAGGGATACCCCACCATCTTCGAGCTGCAGCGCCTGCGAGTGACCGTGACCGGCGAGGACACGCAATACCAAAGCGAGGCCAGCATCAAGCTCCGGGTCGGGGATCGGGTGGTCCACACCGCCGCCGAGGGCAACGGCCCGGTCAACGCCTTGGACGCCGCCCTGCGCAAGGCACTGGCCGAGGTCTACCCCGAGGTGGGCCGGGTCAGCCTGCTGGACTACAAGGTCCGTGTCCTGGAGGGCTCAGCGGGCACGCAGGCGCTCGTACGGGTGCTGATCGAGTCCGGCGACGGCGAGCGCTCCTGGGGGACTGTCGGGGTCTCGCCGAACATCCTCGAGGCCTCGTGGCAAGCCCTGTCGGACGGTCTGGCATACTACCTGCACACCTCTGCCCAGACGCCCGCCGCTGCGGCGACGGGAGACTGATCGGAAGCATGAAAGGAGCCCCACGACAACCGTGCGGCTCCTTTTTCGCGCTAGGCTTCTTCGATGGTCACGCTTTCGATGCGGATCTCCTCGCGGGGGCTGCTCATCTCGCCATGGGCGCTGGGACCCACCGGTGTAGCGGCAAGGGCGTTCACGACGTCCATCCCCCCGACCACCCGGCCGAACTGGGAGTAGTTCGGGTAGCTGTCCAGGCTCCGGGACTGCGACCCACTGCAGATAAAGAACTGGCTGCCGTTGGTGTTGGGTCCGGCGTTAGCCATCGCCACCATGCCGGCCTCGTAGGGGTGCTTGGGGGGGAGCTCATCGGCAAACTTGTAGCCGGGGCCGCCCATGCCCGTCCCGGTGGGGTCGCCGGTCTGGATCATGAATGGGCCGATGACGCGGTGGAACTTGACACCATCGTAGTAACCTGCGCGCGCCAGGAAAACGAAGTTGTTGACAGTCCGGGGGGACTCGTCTGCGAGGAGCTCGATCTTCACATCGCCCTTGGTGGTTTTCAAGGTGGCCTGATAAGTCTTGGTGGCATCGATTTGCATTGCAGGCGGGGCGTTCCACTGCTTGGCCATGGTCTGACCTCCACAATTAATTTGCGTTACCGGGTACTAAGCTTCCCCTCTGCACCGGGTTTTTCCTCTGCGCTGGAAGCCACCGGTATGTGGAGAGTCTGCGCCGGGAGAGCGAAGCTGATGCCTGCCGCCTGGAACCGGCGGAGAACGGCCAGGTTGATGGTCTGCTGCGTGTCCATATAGGTGAGGTAATCCGGCGTGGTCATCCAGTAAACGATCTCGAAGGTCAGCGCATAGGTGCCGATCTCCTTGAAGTGGGCCCGCTCGAAACGTACGTCGGGCTGGGCGGCGACGATCTCTTTGCTGATGGCGGGAATCTCCGCCAGCCGGCCCTCGGGCGTGTCCATGGGCACGTTCAGGGCAAAGACGACCCGCCGCTCCTGCATCCGCTTGAAGTTGCGGATCCGGCTCTGGAGCAGGTCGCTATTGGAGAAGATCAGCTGCTCCCCTGTGAGGCTGCGGACCCGGGTAGTCTTGAGGCCGACGTGCTCCACCGTCCCCGAATACTGGTCGACGGTGATGAAGTCGCCGATGAGGAAGGGCTTGTCCAGGACGATGGAAAGCGAGGCGAAGAGGTCGCCCAGGATATTCTGGACGGCCAGAGCCACGGCGATACCGCCGACGCCCAGGCCGGCGATGAGCGTATCGATCCGAAAGCCCAGGTTCTGCAGCGCCATCAGGACGATGGCAACCCACAAGATAATCCGGCTGATGAAACCCAGGGCGGTGACGGTGGTCGCCATGGCGGCGTCCTGGGTCATCAGGTGGTCACGGTAGCGGATGAGCCAGAAGGCAATCAGGCCGTTGCCCCAGAGGGCCATCTGGAGGAAGAGGACGATGACGACCACCGCGCGAATGGGCGTGGTAATGATCTCGGGTAGCGTCACCAGCCTGGAGCCGATGAAGAGCGAGACCGCCAGGTAGAACCAGCCGCTGGTCCGGTTGAGCAGTGCGGCGACGGCATCGTCCAGGTCGGTGTTGGTCTTGCGGGCAAGGGCCTGGAGACGGCCGACCACCACTTTCTTGAACAGGTACAGCGCTGCGAGGGACCCCAGCATCGCCACCAGGGCGATGAGCCAGTCGCCCAGCGGGGTGCCACCCCAGGTCAAGTCCAATACACGCATGATCACATTGACACGCCCTCCCCTCACCAGGACTCACCCTACATCTTAGCTGGCCGGGCGGGAAAGGGCAAGGCAGCGAGGACCCACGAAGGGCCCTCGCCGCCTTGAATGCTTACCGGGTGCGGGTGCGCGTGCCCGGGTCCATGGGCACCACGGGCGGCAGGGGCTGGAACATCAGCTAGCGCTGGACGAGGATCATATCCCAATACTGGAGCTGCGGAACGGTGAACTGCACGTAGTTCCCGCCACCGTCGCTGCCGAGGGTGTAGGACAGGGTGGTGTAGCCGCCGTGGCTGATGTCAGGCGAAGCAATCTTCACGCCAGTCACAGTGCCCGTGCCATAGTAGTACTTTGTGCTGACGTTGCTCTGCACCGACGGAGCCGGCATGTCGGCGCTGCCATCGCGGTAGGCGGTGGTGGTCGCACTGAGCAGGTTCAGCAGATGCAGCACGTCCATGCCCGTCCGGCTCTTGGCAAACGTCCACACCGTACCCGCCGTACCGTTGGTGCTCGTGGTAATGCCGCTGAGGGCGATCGACTTGGTGTTGGCCGTCGCCGTCGCATCATAGAGGATATCCTCGTTGGCGACTGCGAAGTCGTAAATGTCCCGTAGCGACTGACGCAGGCTGGACGACATCGCCACGTTCATGTACGGGAAGTACTCGTTGCTCAGCATCTCCAGGCCCTCGCCCAACTCGAAATGGCTGGCGCCGTCGGCCAAAAACAGGGAGTTGATGAAGCGAACGCCCGGGTCGTTGAACAGCTTCTGCTGCGTCGTAGTGGTCTTGTTATAGTCGTAGTCCATATAGGCC
>DAHVXO010000212.1 GCA_027356675.1 Symbiobacteriaceae bacterium
CTGGAGGCAGCGGGAAGAAGGGGCATACCTCAGGTCGTGGCACCGGGCGGGTTGGAGTACTTCTGCTTTGGTCCCCTGGAGACGGTTCCATCGAAATACCTTGGACGGCCCATTCACCATCACAACCCCTACAACATGAACGTGCGAGCCACCCGAGAGGAGTTGGAGAGACTCGGGCTGGCTATGGCCGCCAAGTTGAACCGATCCCGTGGACCGGTGACCTTCCTGCTACCGCTACGGGGATGGAGCATCATCGGGGCTCCAGGCGGTTTGCTCTACGATGCCGAGGCCAATCAGGGCTTCATCTCCGCCCTCAAGAGCCACCTGAGTCCAACAGTTCGGCTGGTGGAGATGGACACGGTGATCAACGACCCCGCGGTGGCAGACCGAGCCGTGCAGATCTTGCATGAAGCCCTGTCATCCCGAGCGTAAGTAAGCATCTCGGCCAACGTCCTTCGCCGGCGCTCGGCGCGCGACATGGGGAGTGGATGAGGAGATAACGCCAATGCTCGGAAGGATCGAGACCTCTCAGGAACGAATCGGCTCCATTTACGGTTACACAAAGGTCGGAATCGTTCATTTTAAGGCCTTCCCCGGCATAGAGAGGGGAGAAGGGCCCATCGTCGAAACGCTGGCCAAGATCGCCGAGGACGACTTCTTCACGGCGGTGGAGGTCGGTTGGATGCGGGACCCGCGGGTGCGAAACACCGCACGGCGGCTGATGGAGGATGCGCATCTGGCCGTCTACTACGCGACCCAACCGGCAATGCTCACCCAGAAGTTGAGCCTGAACGCGCTGGATGCCGCCGAGCGTCGCAGGGCCATCAGCCAGGTGAAGAATTGCATCGACGAAGCATACGACCTGGGGGCCCGGGCAGTGCGGTTGATAGCCGGCAAGGACCCCGGACCGGAGAGGCGCCCCGAGGCGATGAAGCTGCTGGTCGACTCCATTCACCAGATCTGTGAGTACGCGAAGGAAGAAGGTGACATCACCATCGTCCTGAAGATCTTCGATCGGGACGTCGACAAGGAGAACCTGATCGGGCCATTCAGCGATGCCCTTACGATCGCTCAGGATGTGGTCAAGGAGCAACCCCGTTTCGGGCTGCTGTCGGACCTCTCCCACTTCCCATTGCTGCGTGAGAAGCCCGAGGAGGCGGTGCCCCTTGTCAAGAAGTACTTGAAACACGCCCACATTGGCAATTGCATCATGAGGGACAGGCGCCACCCGGCTTACGGCGACCTCCAGCCCAGGTTCGGCATAGCAGGGGGCGAGATCGACACCGAGGATGTCGCACACTATTTCGAGGTGCTGTGGGACAACGGCTTCTTCGAGCAGGAAGAGATGCCGGTCATCAGCGCTGAAGTGCGGCCGCTGCTGGCAGGAGAGAAAGAGGAAGTGATCATGGCCAACGCCAAGAGGGTTTTCCGAGAGGCGTGGGCAACGTTCCAACGCCGCCACTCCATGTGACGGGCCACTGTTCGCAGCATTGGTGGTCCGTCCGGCAAACGGGGTGCACTTTGGCGGGCTTTGCCCGAGGCTCAAGCCTCGGGCAAAGCTGCAGCGAACTTGCCGGATCGACCAATTGGTCTTGATTGCCAGGTAGGTATTAAGAACCTATCCGATAACCGGAACGGTATTTGCAGCGTGTCTGCCAGAACGAACGGAGGTGTACCATGGCAGAGCACGCAGCGGTTGGCGAACAGTGGCGCGTCCCGGAAGAACTCTGGGAGCGCATCGAGCCTCTCCTGCCCAAGGAGCGGCCACACCCGAAGGGCGGAAGGCCCTGGATGCCAGCCCGAAAGGCGATGGATGCGATCTTCTACGTGCTGCGGACCGGTTGCCAGTGGAAGGCACTCCCCAGGAGTGTGGGAGCAGGCAGCACCGTGCATGACCGTTTCCAAGCCTGGCGGGAGGCTGGGGTGTTCCGCAAGCTCTGGCAGGCAGGACTAATCGAGTTTGACGCCAAGGTTGGCATCGACTGGGAATGGCAAGCGATGGATGGAGCGATGACCAAGGCCCCCCTTGGCGGGGAAAAAAACCGGCGCCAATCCGACGGACCGGGGCAAGAGAGGGACCAAGCGGTCTCTCCTGACCGAGGGGCATGGTGTGCCCATTGGCCTGGTCGTAGACGGCGCCAACCGCCACGACATGAAGCTGACCGAGTCGACCTTGGAGTCGGTGGTGATCGAGCGGCCTGAGCCCACAGCCGAACATCCCCAGAACCTCTGCCTGGACAAGGGATACGACTACGAGGCGGTGCGGGAGTTGGTCGAGAGCTACGGCTACACCGCTCACATCAGGACACGGGGCGAGGAGAAGGCGGCCAGGAAGGAGATCCCGGGCTACAGGGCTAGGCGCTGGGTGGTCGAGCGCACTCATTCCTGGATGAACCGCTTCCGCCGGCTGCTCATCCGGTGGGAAAAGGATGTCGAGAACTACCTGGCAATGCTCCATTTCGCTTGCGCCTATATCACCTTTCGGGCTGCCAAGGTTATCGGATAGGCTCTTAGTGCGTCGTTCCACAAATGCCGTACAGTCGCGATCACCGTCATGACCACGGAAGCGGGCATCCAGGGTCTGCTCCATGCCGCGGTGGCCCGGGCCCCCGCCTTCGCGGGTTGCACAGTC
>DAHVXO010000296.1 GCA_027356675.1 Symbiobacteriaceae bacterium
GCCGAGGTACGTCGAGATCCCCTCGACTACACCGCCGATCCCGAGCCCTGGCATGCTGGTGAAGCCCTCCCCGGAGCCCGGGATCACGCCCCGGCGCTGGGCCTCCTCAAGTACCGCCGTCGCCAAGTGGTGTTCGGAGTAATGCTCAAGAGTCGCCGCCACCCGCACAATCGCGTCCTCATCGAACCCCTGCGCCCCTGTCACATCGGTCACCCGCGGGTGACCTTCTGTAAGGGTACCGGTCTTGTCTGTCACGAGCGTGTCGACGCGGGCTAGAGCTTCTAAGGTGCGGCCACCTTTGATGAGGAGACCGCGGCGGGCAGCGCTGCCTACGCTGGCCACCACGGACAACGGCGTCGCCAAGCCGACGGCGCAGGGGCACGCCGCCACCATCACCGCGATTGCAGCCACCAGGTTGTGGCTTACGGCATATGTGATCGCGGCAATGAGGACCACGATCGGAAGGAACCACGCGGTAAAGCGGTCCGCAAACCGCTGGATGGGGGCCTTGTGGGCTTCGGCGGTTTCGACCAAGTGAATGATCTGCCCAAGCATCGACTGGGGACCCGACCGTTCCATCGTGACATCCAAAGTTCCCCGCTCTGCGAAGGTGCCGGCATAGACGGCCTCTCCGGGTCCCTTTTCCACAGGAAGGGACTCTCCTGTGATCATGGCCTGATTGACCGTCGCCTGCCCGGTCGTCACCCGTCCATCGACCGGGATGCGCTCCCCCGGCCGGACCCGGATCACCTCACCAGCCTGCACCGCCTCCACGGGGACTTCCCGCTCGTCGCCGTCCCGCAGGACGCGAGCCGTCACCGGCGTCAGAGCCACCAGCTGCCGCAGGGCTGCCCGCACGCGGTTCACGGTGAAGCTCTCCAGCCAGTGGGCAATACCCATAAAGAACACCAGTAGCTCCGCCGACACAAACTGATGGATCGACAGCGCGGCAATGATCCCCGCTGTCATCATCTGATCGACGTTGGCCTGGCGCACACGTAACCCGAGGAACGCGCGGCGGAAAATAGGCCACCCTCCTACGATGGCCGTCGCCAGGACGAGCCACGCCGGCAGCCACTGGGTGAAGCGGTCGAGCCATCCGAAGACTTCGCCGACAATCTCCCCGAGCAGGATAACCCCCACCGCCGCGACGAAGCCAAAGCGCAGGGTGTCCCACCCGAGCCCAATGCGCAATACCCGCAACCTTTGCCCAGGCACCGAAGTCGTGTGGTCACTCACTGGGGTGTGGCATTCACAAGCGCCGTCCGTGCAAGCATCGGCAGTGGTCGGCTGCTCGGGGTCCCCCACCACACGGGCTCTACGCACCGGATAACCTGTGGCATTGACGGCGCGGGCAATCTGAGTGTCCGAGACCTCTGAGGGCAGGTAGGTGACGACCGCTTTCTCCGCACCAAAGAGCAGTTGGTAGTCTGTGACCCCGGGAAGATTCTTCAGTGCCCGATCCACGGTCAAGGTGCATTCTGTGCAGCAGAGGCCATCAATCTCCATCTCGACCACTCGTGTCCCCTGCATGCGCCTCGCCGCCTTCATCAAACATTCTTGATGCAAAGATCAAAGAACGGCTTAGCGTTCAGGGCTCATAGCTATCACCGTCAGATCCTGCAGCTTTTGCCACAGATCCGGGTCGCTGAGCTGGTAATGGCTCCAGGTGCCGAACACCTCGCGCTGAATCAGACCCGCGTCCAGCAATTGCTTGAGGTGATAGGACACCTTGGACTGGGCCATGCCCAGGAGTTCTTCCAGTTCACAGGTGCAGAGGTCCGGGTAATGAGAGAGCCAGTACAAAATATGCACCCTGATCGGGTCCCCGAGGGCCTTGGCCTTCTCCGCCAGTGCCGCCGCCTGTGCTGCGTCCAATTGTGGGAGTCCGGTTCGTGAGCGGCGAGGGCTGTTTGTAAGACAGCCTCGGGACTCCGCGCGGTCGTCAGCGAACATCGAGACCCTTCTTTAACAAAAACTTTTGATGTTATCGTAAATGCGATGACCGGCTCCCGTCAAGACAGACGAGCTCCGGCCAAACGCTAGCGTGGGAACTTGCGCAGGACGACCAAGGCCCCGGAGCGTTTAGAGTACCGCCGCGGGGCCCCTTCCGGTGACGATGAATATCCTGCGGTCTACGCGGCCCAGTTCCCCCCGTTTGTGGCCGGGGAGGGCCGTAAGCATTCAATTCGGAACGGTGGAATCACACGAAAAGTCTGCTCTGCCCGGGGGGCTGACGACCACCGTTCTTCACACCGCAGCCAGCGCGCGTTCCAGGTTCTCCTTCGCCTGTCGCGCGATCGGTGCCAGGGCTGCGTTACCGGCGATGCCCAGCGCCTCCTGCGGATCAAGCACGGAGACCCGTGTCTGTCCGTCCGTCGCGTACACGATCACGTTGCACGGCAAGAGCAGACCGATGTCCTGTTCCGCTTGCAGGGCGCGGTGCGCCAGTTGCGGATTGCAAGCCCCCAGGATCACGTACTGATCGAGGTCAGCGCCCAGCTTCTCCTTCATGGTCTTTTGCACGTCGATGGTCGTGAGAATCCCGAAGCCCTCTGCCTTCAACGCATCCGTCACCCTGGCCACCGCCTGCTCGTAGGGCAGGTCGACTGCCTTCGTCATCCCGTAAGACGGCATTCGCCGTACTCCTCCTTCGCCGGCATTAGTGCGATTCCAGAACCTCACGCAGATGGCGGAATTCGTCCTCCGTGATCTCGCCCTTGGCAAGGCGCATCCGTAATATGCCCAGGGGATCCTCCCCACGGACGGTCCGGGAATCCGTCTCGTCGGTATCGCTGTACCCGCGCCCCATGTGCCCCATACGGTGCTGATTTCCGCCACAGCCGCACATCGCAAATCCAACCCTTCCTGAAGCCTTTGGACCGGGATTCGTCTCAGTGGTGATGATGTTCGCCGTGCTGGTGGTGCCCTTCCTGGAGATACTCCTCCGGATCAGCCGTGAAGGCGCGGGCACAGCCCTCCGCACAGAAGTAGTAGGTCTCACCGTTGTATTCGCGGCGCACCGCCGTCTCGGTCTCGACGTCCATCCCGCATACGAGGTCCTTGGCAGTCAATCAACTCACCTCCCCTCAAGCCTGCCGCTCATGTACCACTCGGCGCGAACGACCCAGACGCAGGCTATTCGAGACGACGGTGACGGAACTGAGGGCCATCGCCGCCGCCGCCCACACGGGGTTGATCACGCCGAACGCCGCAAGCGGAATCAGCACTACGTTGTAGGCGAAGGCCCAGAAGAGGTTCTGCCGGATGACTTGGAATGTCTGCCGAGACAGTGTTAGGGCCGCCGGAAGCAGTCTCAGGTCCCCGCTCACCAGGGTAATGTCCGCAGTGCCCATGGCGACGTCCGTACCGGTACCCATCGCAATGCCCACTTCGGCCTGTGCGAGGGCGGGAGCGTCGTTGATTCCGTCGCCGACCATCGCCACACGCTCTCCCTGCTCCATCAAGGACCGCACGTGCTCCGCCTTCTCCTCGGGGCGGACCTCCGCGATGACCTCGTCGACCCCAACCTGGGACGCCACGTGCTCCGCGGCCCGTCGCTGGTCCCCTGTCAGCATGACCACCCTGAGACCGAGACTGTGCAGTTGGGCCACCGCGTCCCGGGCACCTTCGCGCACTGTGTCCAATACGGCCAGCACCCCGATGACCCGATCCGCGTCGGCGACGTACACTGCGGTTGCGCCAGACGGGGCCAATGCATCCGCCTGCCGCACCGATTCCTCGGATATGGTGATTCTCTGCTCACGCAGGAACCGCTGGCTGCCGATCCAGATCTGCCTGCCTTGGACGGTGCCTCGGACACCGCCTCCGGGAAGAGCCGTGACGTCGGTTGCACGTGTGGGGACCTCTACACCTTCCTCGGCAGCGATCGCAACCACGGCCTTGCCCAGGGGATGCTCACTCGCGGCCTCGACCGCCGCAGCCTGGCTAAGAAGCTCCCTGCGATCCACTCCCGGAGCGGTCCATACCTCGTTCACCTTCGGCTTGCCGGTTGTCAGCGTGCCCGTTTTGTCCAGGGCAACGGTACGGATCGCATGGATGCGTTCAAGGGACTCGCCCCCCTTGATGAGGATGCCCGTGCGCGCTCCACGCCCCGTACCCGCCATGATCGCCGTCGGCGTGGCTAGTCCGAGCGCGCAGGGACAGGCGACGACCAGTACGGCGACGGCCGCCACCATTGCCGGCACCCAGCCCGAGCCAATGAGCAGCCAGGCGAGGAACGTGACCAGCGCGATCGCCATGACGATCGGGACGAAGATCGCCGAGATCCGGTCCGCGAGCTTCTGGACCGGCGCCTTGCTGGTTTGTGCCTCCTCGACCGCACGGATGATGCCGGCGAGCACGGTATCCCCGCCGACGCGCGAGGTGACGATTTCCAGTCGGCCGGTGCCGTTGACGGTGCCTCCGACGACAGCATCTCCCGGCGCCTTATCTACTGGCATGGGCTCGCCCGTCAGCATCGACTCGTCGACCACCGACTGCCCTTCCAAAACCTCACCGTCCGCTGGGACGCTCTCTCCGGGGCGCACCTCGATGCGGTCACCAACGACCAAGGACGCGACCGGAACGTCCTTGACCTTTCCTGTGTGTAAGACGTGGGCCACCGGTGGCCTGAGGCCCATGAGCGCCTTGACGGCGTCCGCAGTGCGCTTCTTCGTCACGCTTTCCAGGTATTTGCCCAGGTAGATGAGCGTGACGATGAGCGCCGCAGTGTCGAAGTAGAGCGGCTTGCCCGGCATGAAGATCAGGGCGATCACGCTATAGACGAAGGCGACGCTCGATCCGAGGGAAATCAGCGTGTCCATGTTGGCGGTCAGGTGCCAAGCATTTCGGATCGCGCCGCGGTGGAAAGCGAGCC
>DAHVXO010000218.1 GCA_027356675.1 Symbiobacteriaceae bacterium
TAGACGGCCAGACCCTGACCACCGTCCCGACCATGCGCCGCCTGCGCAAGGTCGAACCGATCTTCGAGACCCTCCCCGGTTGGGGCCGCACCGCCGACGTACGCACGCCACAGGACCTGCCCGAAAACGCCCGCCGGTACATTGCCCGGGTCGAGGAGCTGGCCGGTGCTCCGGTAACCATCGTCTCAGTGGGGCCGGAGCGGAGTGAAACTTTCGCACTGGGGTCCAACGGGTAGAGGCAGGAATCCCCCGCAAGCAACTCGCCATCGCACGAGGCTGCCTCCCCACGGGGAAGGCAGCCTTTTATGTCTCCGTCGTCGGCTCCACCTGCCGGACCGTCACCAGGCACTTGCTGCACGCCCCGGAGCATCCAGCGGCAACTGTCAGGACCGTATGGCACCGCACGCACCGCTGCGTGCCGGGACCGTTCTGATACCTGCACCGTGGGCACGCACCCTTGGGATCACAAGTCTCAGCCATCTCGACCCTCCCTACCAGAAGAGCGCCCGGTGGACCAGCCCACCGATGAAGATCGCCAGCACCAGATCAGCCGCCCAGATCCAGGCGCCCTCCCGCCGACCCCGCTCCTTGAACATCATCATCACCGAAGCGATGCAGGGGACGAAGAGGGTGATCGTCACCAGGCTGACCATGACCTGATTCGGAGTCAACGACAGGTCGTAGAGCCCCGCCGCCCCAAAGTCCCGGCGCACAAAACCCATGATGAAGGCGTTGGCCGCCTGCCGTGGCAGCCCCAGCCAGCCCTCGGTGACTGGCGCCAGGAACCCTTGAAGGGCATTGAGCACGCCCCAGGCGTTCAGCGCCGCCACCACCGTCGAGCCGATGGCGAACAGCCAGCCCGCCTCCATCAGAAACATCTCCGACTTGAGATAGGTCTTGTGCAGCACGTTGCCCATCTGGGGGAGGCGGAGCGGCGGTAAGTCAATCAGGAGCATCGATGACTCCCCCGGGAGCACCCGGTTGATCACCAGCCCCGCCAAGCCGTAAATTGTAATCAGGATGCCGGCGAAGATCAGGGTATATCCCACCCCAAGCGGGGCGAGCATGGCGGCGATGACCGCCAGCTGCGCCGAACACGGGATGGCCAGTGCGAGCAGGAAGGTGGCGATGGTCCGCTCCCGCTTGGTTCCCATCAGCCGGGTGGTAATGGTAGCCATGGTCACGCAGCCAAACCCGAGGATCATGGGGATGACCGCCCGCCCGTTCAGCCCAATCTTCGTCATGACCCGGTCGACCAGGACGGCGATGCGGGGCAGGTACCCCGAGTCCTCCATCACGGAGAGGATGAGGTTAAAGCCCACCACCAGGGGCAGCAAGAGCCCGACCAGATAGCTGACCGTCATCGTCAGCAGCCCAAACTCACCGAACAGGAGTTGACTGACGAAGGAGCCGTCCCGGACCACCCGGGCGCCCAGCCCGGCGATCCACGGGACGTAATGGCCGTTCATCCACTCTTTCTCGGTGATGTTGACGACCCACTGTGCAAGGCCCACGCCCAGCACATAGTACATAGCCACCAGGAACCCCGCCAGGATCACCAGGCCCCATGTGGGGTGGATCGTCAGCCGCCCAATCCGTGTGCTGAGATTGGCGCCGGTGTTAGTCTCGCTGACCACCGCTGCAACGATCGCATCCGCCCGCTTCCGCCGCTCCCGGTAGACCTGCTCCCGGGTGCCCGGCGGCACGATCCTGGCCCGCCGGCAGGCCGCCTCATCATCTTCCGAGATAAGCACGGCGTCGGCGATGGACCGGTCCCGTTTGCAGTGGCCGCGGGTGGCCTGGAGCGCCGCCACCTTCAGTTTAGCGATGCCGCGCCGGTGCGCCGCCACACACGGCACCACGGGGACACCCAGGCTCTGCGAAAGCTTTGCCACGTCAATCTTTAGACCGTGGGTCGCAGCTTCGTCCATCATGTTCAGGGCCACCACAGTGGGGAAACCCATGTCGATGATCTGCAGCGTCAGGAAAAGGTCCCGGTCCATGTGGGCGGCGTCCACCACGTTCAGGACGGCATCGGCCGTCCGGATGATGTCGAGCGCCACCCGCTCTTCATCTTGAAATGCCGAGATGCCGTAGACTCCGGGAGTATCCAGGAGGACGGCATCACCGATGCGACCGGAACTGACATCAACCGTAGTGCCGGGATAGTTGGAAACTTCGACATAAACGCCCGTCAGGGCGTGAAAGACCGAGGACTTGCCGACGTTGGGATTGCCCACTAACGCAATTTTGGCCGCGCCAGCGGCATGCGCCACGGCGTCTAATGCCCCGTGGTGATGATGGCTCATGACTTACGCCCCCACAGGCTCGACCTGAATGCGGATCGCAAGCTTGTGCCCCATGGCCAGTTCCTGCTTGCCCTTGCGCACGACGACCGGACCGCCGGGCAGTACCGCCTGGCAGCAAGCCCGCGCCCCTTCGCCGATGCCGAAGCGGATCGCCTGAATGCGGATAGAGTCATCGTCGATGGCTATAATGGTAAATTCCTGTCCGGGGATGGTCTGGTCGAGCGTCATTCTCCTCATCCCTTCTACGAAAGGGCGTGCGCCGTGTGAATGAGAATCATTATCACCATTGAACACGATTTGCGGCTTGCGGACAAGACACCCATGGGCCAGACCGAAAGTGCAGGGTGGATACTCTGGGGATCATACGTGTCAGAGCCGAAAGTCTATGGTCGTCAAGCTGATAACGGCAATGTATGACTGGCGCGTGGCGTTGCAGTCAAGATCTCCGATGGAACCGGCCGGTACAGCGAAAACCCCTGGCACAAGTACTGCAGCCGATTAGGGTTATCAGCGTAGATACTACGCGTCATACCCGCCATTGGCGTCATCCGGCTACAATGGCGGGTAGACATTCTGGGGGGCGTTGCAAATGTCCACAGGCGATTCCTGGCTCCTCCCCCTGATTGCGGTGGGAGTGGGCTTCCACCTGGCCGTGAGCTGGGCACTGCTCTGGCGGTACTTCCAGGGGCGAGAGCGCTCGCTGGTCACCTGGGCGGTGGCCTGGTTCATGCTGGCGCTACAGGTCTTGGGGATGTTCCTGACCCGGCGGGGCTTCGAGGCCAACGCCCCGGTGCTCCGGGACGTCAGCCTGGCAGTTGCCGCCGTCGCGCTCTACCTGGGCCAGGCCCAATTGAGCGGCTTCCAGTTCGAGACCTCCACCCCCTTCAAGCTGGGTGCAGGGGCAACCGCCGGCCTGGCTGCCCTCCTCATCATCTTCAGCAGATCCCCCGTCACCACGGCCTCCGCCACGGTGGCCTTCGCCGCGTTTGCCGCCGCCGCATGGCTCGCTTCGCCCCTGGGTACCAGTGCTTCCCGTGATACCACGCGCTGGCTCCTCTTCGCCGGCTACGGCATGGCGGCATTCCACTCCCTCTCCTACGTCATCCCACAGCACGCTGCAGCGGCTGCGCCCCTTGAGATCGCCGGCCATGCGCTTTTCTCCCTGCTCTTCTCCGCCGCCGTCACCTGGCAGGCCTGGGAGCACGAACAGGCCGTACGGCTCTTCTCCCGCACCCTGGAGCGGCTCAACCGCCCGCTCTCCACCAACCAGGCCATGCAGGAAGCACTGGACCTGGTCGCTGACGTCCTCGATGTCTCCCAGGGCTGGATCATCCTCCGGAGCCAGGGACGGGGCGGCGCCGAGGGCGGCTGGACGATCGGGGCGGCCATCGGTTTCCCGGGCTGGTCGCTGCATGGGGTCCAGGGGCCAGACTTCCCCATCGACACATGCCTTTGCCTGCGGCCGGTCGATCCCGACTCGCTGGTGACCAGCGTGAGTGATTTGGCCTGCATGCGGCTCCCACAGGAGCATGGGCGCCCATCCGGGCGGCACATCACGATTCCCCTGGGATCAGATGGCAAGGTTCAGGGCATCATGAGCCTCCTGGTATCGGGCGAAGGGGTCTGCCTGCCCAAAGAGACCGTGCGACGTGGTGTCGAAGCCCAGCGCCTGAAGCGCACGACGGACCCCGGTACACTGCGCCTGCTCAATGCCATGGGCGAGCAAATCGGCCTCGCCCTCGACCGGGCTCGGCTCTACGATGAACTCAAAGCCAAGGAAGAGGCCCGGGGCCGCCTGTTGGCCCAGCTGATCACCGCCACGGAGGATGAACGCCGCCGGATCGCGCGCGAACTCCACGACGAGACCGGACAGTCGCTGACCGCCCTGGTGGTCAACCTGGACTTCCTGGTGCGCCACCCTGTCGGTGAGGACGTGCTGCGCCAGCGGCTTGCCTCGGTGCGTGATATGGCCGAGGCCACGCTGGCCGAGGTGCGCCGGGTCATCCACGAGATGCGCCCATCCGTGCTGGACGATCTCGGCCTGGAGGCCGCCGTGCGCTGGCTGGTCCGCCGCTTCGAGCCCAGTGGGCTCAACGTCTCGATCGAGATGAAGGGGCTGGGAGGCCGGCTGCCCGGTCCCCTGGAGATCACGGTCTTCCGCCTGGTGCAGGAAGCCTGCACCAATACGGTCAAGCATGCGGGCGCCAGCGGGCTCGGGATTCGCATCAGCCACACTGGCGAACGGATGGATGTCGAAGTGCGGGACAACGGGAAAGGCTTCGACCCGGCGGCGCTCAGCGCCGGGGCCGGGGCCGGAATGGGCCTCGCCGGGCTCCGGGAGCGGGTCCTGCTTCTGGGCGGTACGCTGGAGGTGCGCTCGGCGCCGGGCACCGGCACCACGATCCTGGCCCGTCTGCCCGTGGGTCTTTCCTTGGGCACCGCGGCCACCGCCATGGCGGACCGTGCCCCCACGGGCTAGGCCGCGATGGTTTCATGAAGTTAAGGAGGTACGCTGTATGGCGATTCGCGTGCTCATCTGCGACGATCACATGATGGTCCGACAGGGCGTTCACATGGTTCTACAATCGGAGCCGGACATCGAACTGGTGGCCGAGGCCGGGCGCGGCGAAGAAGCGTGTGCCCTGGCTCAGGTACACAAGCCAGATGTAGTGATTATGGATATTTCCCTGCCGGATATCAGCGGCATCGAGGCGACTCGCCGCATCAAGGCGGCGCAGCCGGGCGTGCACGTGATCGGGCTGACCATGCACGAGGAGGAGCCCTACGTACTGGAGCTGCTCAAGGCTGGGGCCGATGGCTACATCGTCAAGCGATCGGCGGCAGCCGACCTGGTGAGTGCGATTCGCTCAGTGATGCAGGGACAGGCAGTGCTGGACCCGGTGGTAACCCGGGCGGTCGTCTCGGGGTACGTCACCCGGAACCCGCAAGCGGCTGTCGAGCGGGACGAACTGACCATGCTGACGCCTCGGGAACGGGAGATTCTGATCCTGGTCGCTGAGGGCAATACCAACGCCGAGATCGCCAAGCTGCTCTTCATCAGCGAAAAGACCGTGCAGACGCACCGCAGCAATATCCTCGACAAACTGAATATCCACGACCGGACCGAGTTGGTCCGCTTCGCGATCCGGACCGGGCTGATCGAGGCCTGACCGAAATGGTTTAACCATAGGCAAACGAAACAGGAGCAGAGTGGCAACGCCCTCTGCTCCGGGTATGTCCGGCTATGCGCTAATGCCGGCGCTTCTTGGCCGGCGAAGCCCGCAGGACCAGTTCTACTGTGCCGTCGGTCCCGACCGCGGGCAGATACCGATTCCCGTTTGAATCGCTCACCTGTAACCGTTCGATGTACCAGGGCCCCCGGTCACGCACGAGCGTCTGCAGCTTGCCAAGGACGTCCTCCCGGCTCACCGCCATCATCTTTCCGCCGCCGTGCTCAACAATCGACCATACGTCCACGGGACGACCCCCTTCCGAACAGTAAAACCCGGTGCGGTCGCACCGGGCTGTAGCGCAACGCGAATTCCTAGTCTGGGGAACGACTCCCTACGCCATGCGACTGTCCTATCTTACACCAACGGAAGCGAAAATGCAACCCTTGGAAATCGGATCAAAATCTTGGTTCTTGTCAACCGATCGGCGCCGGCGCGGTGGAGGACCGCACCGACTAGCGCTGCGCCACCTGTCCCCGGCGCCCCACCAGCACCAGGGCGGTCTCTCGGGCATCATCAAGCCCATGCCGAGCGAACAGCAAGGCCGACCAGCCGGTTCCCATCTACGGGTCAGACCCGGTTGGGGGCAAAACGGGTCCTTCTTCGAGTTGGCCCGGTGACAAAGACACCCGAGAAAAACGCTGTCCATCATGTGGCGACTACAGCTCAGCGTCAGCCCTCCGGTTCCGCCAGGGTCGAGAGCAGCTCTCGGGCCTTGGTGCGCTCTGCGTCAGACC
>DAHVXO010000219.1 GCA_027356675.1 Symbiobacteriaceae bacterium
CGAGGTGGACCGTGTATGCCGAGAGGATGGGCACGGGGACGTAATGAGAGACCCAGAAGACGATGATGAGGGTGACGATGAGAGCCCGGTCCAATGGCATGCTGGTTGCGCCCCCGATGTGTATTGGCTGCACTCGCACAACTGCCAAGCGCTTCTTTGACGCTGGTGGCAGCCTGGATGATTGGACCTACCGCGCAACACCCACGGGCTTGTCCACCGACCAGACCGTGACGCCCTCGCCAACCGCCTGCACCGTGGTGTCGGCCCAGACCGCCTTGAGCTGTGCGTAATCGTCCGCCGTTAGCAGCGGGTCTGCCTTGATCTCATAGTCCCGCATGGCCTTCTCCACAGCGACCACCCGGTACCGCTTGGTTGAATTCGTCCAATACGTGTGCACGTAGGTCGGCACGACGCTGACCTGCTCCACCGTGGTCAGGCCCTGCTCCTTCTTCACATCAATCAGCAGCATCAGACCCGCCAACCGCTCAAGGCCGACCTGATTGCTGATGAAGTTGCCCAGACTGTAAATCACCGCCTGGCGGCGCTCCCCGCCCGCAGCATCCACCTGGCGCCGCATCTCCGCCAGCTGGATCACGTGCGGATGATCGCCCAGGATGATATCGGCCCCCGCCTGCAAGCACAGGTTGACATAACTCTCCTGCTGCTCGTTGGGCCTCCTGGCATACTCCTCGCCCATATGTAGAGCGACGGCCACCAGGTCGACATCCGGCAAGGCCCGGGCCCGCTTCACATCGGCGGCAATCCGCTCGGGATCGAGCATGTTGACACTCCAGGGCTGCGGCAGCGGAATGCCGTTGGTACCGTACGCGTAGGCGAGGACCGCCATCTTGATGTTCGGGGCGACGTTTACCACCAGGATGCTCTCCCGCTCAGCGGGCGTGCGGCTGGTCCCCGTATGCGGTACACCGTAGCGCTCCAACGCCTCACTGGTCTGCTTGAGCCCATACTCGCCGTAGTCCAGCGAGTGGTTGTTGGCATGGGTCAGCGCATCAAAACCCACAGCCTTGACGTCCCGGGCGAACTCCGGCGGGGTGTTGAAGACGGGATAGCCCGCCCACGGATAGGCGGGGCCCGTCAGCGTGGTCTCCAGGTTGGCAATGGCAAAGTCGGCGCCCTCGAGCCACGGCCGGACCGGCGCGAAGAGCGGCTTGAAATCCCAGCCGCCGTCGGGGAGCGCCGAGGTCGTGACCAGCGGGGTATGCATGAGCAGATCGCCCACGGCCAGGATGCGCGCCCGAACGGGGGGCGGGGGCGCTGCGGCCTCGGCCTTCGGCGACTCAGCCCGCGGCACCGCCGTCGCGGCAGTGCGCCCGCACCCGGTGAGCAGCAGCAGCGAAAAGCTAAGGAGCGCCGCCTGCACACGCACACGATCCATCATGGACCACCTCTGCTGCAAAGATGGTTTCGCCTCTCACAAGCGCTTGCAGAGAACCAACTGATCATCACCCGGCCCGTAGTAGTCGGGCTGAACAGCCTGGGCCACAAAGCCCACCGAACGATAAAAGGCCCGGGTGCGGGCGTAAGGTTCGTAGTCTACCGAGTCCGCCAGGGTCGCCACTCGAAGCTCACGGTCTCCGTGCGCCCGACGGTCCCGCTCAAGCCAGCTGATCAGGCTCCGCCCGATACCCCGACCGTGGCAGGCGGGATGCCATAGAGCTGCTCCAGGTCCACGTTGCCGCCTGAGACCAGGGCGATGGCCTTGCCGCCCGCCCGCAGCGCCGCAGCGACGCTCGTTGCCCCCGACGGCTCCACTACCTGCTTGACCCGCTCCAGCATGTAGCGGCAGGCCGAGTGGATCTCATCCTCCGATACGAGGACGATGTCGTCGACATAGCGCTGGATGATCGGAAAGGTCATGCTGCCGGGGTGGGCTGCCCGCAATCCATCCGCGCTGGTCGTCGTCACGCCGATATCCACGATGGCGCCGCGCTGGCGCGACAGATAGGTATCGTTGGCAAGCGCCGGCTCCACGCCGTAGACCTTGACCCACGGGCTGGTGCACTTGATCGCCGTGGCGATGCCCGAGCAGAGCCCGCCCCCGCCGATGGGGACGTAGACAGCCTCGACATCGGGCGCCTGCTCCAAGATCTCGAGCCCTGCCGTGCCCTGACCGGCGATCACCTGGGCATCATCGTACGGTGGAATGAAGATGGCGCCCTGCGCCGCCACGATCTCCTCAGCCTTCGCCAGCCGGTCCGTGGAGGTCAGGCCGTGCCGCACGACCGTGGCCCCGTGCGACTCAATCGCCCTGATCTTGACCGGCATGGCATCCATCGGGACGACGACCGTCGCCGCAATGCCGAGTTGCCTGGCGATGTACGCCACCGCCTGCCCGTGGTTGCCGGAAGAGCCGGTCACGACGTGCTCCGCCCCCGCTGCCACGGCCTGGATGACCCGGTTGGCGGCGCCCCGCAGCTTGAACGATCCCGTCCGCTGCAAATGCTCGGCCTTGAAGCGGACCCCGCTGCCAGACGGATCGTCTAATACCGGCGTCCGCACGATCAGGTGGGCAATCCGCTCCCGGGCTGCGAGGATTTCCTTGATGCTGCTCACGCTGCGTCTGACTCCCTTCGCCAAGTCTGCTAATCCTTTAGGGTTCGGGCTTTCAAGGCGTTATCCTTCATGCGCGCGAGTCCAGCCGAAGCACGAATGCCCCGGCTGGACTCCACCTGTCTTTACTCCGGCAGGGACCAGCCCGTGTGCTCGGCCAGCCACTCATCCAGCACGGCGACGATCGCCTCCGCTCGAACGGCAAACTGCTCGCTGTTCTGGCTGACCTGCGGCAGGCTCGGATCCAGGGTCTGGCCGTTGCAGGCGGCCCGTGCGGCGGCCAGTAGGAACTGCCAACGTCGGCGGACTTCTACCGCTGTCTGGACGGGCTCCTCCGAGCCTGCGACCAGCATGAGGACCTCGATCTGCTCCAGGCTGAACCGCTCCACTGCGAACCCCCACCTTTCCGCCGCACTTACCTTCTGATACGTGTTGCGTCGGGTGTAGGTTCGATACTCGCTACCAGATTATTTCACTTCTACAGGAATGACCGTCAACACCCGCCCCGACTTCTCATCCGTCACCGTGACGGCGCCCAGATACGGGCCAATCTCAGGCGGGACTTTAAAGGTAACGGAGGTGGCCCAGCGGCTGCCGAAGCCCCGGTCAGTGGCGCTCCCGCCATCCTGGGCGGCGACGCCGCTGCCGCCCCGGACCTCCGTCAGGCTATACGTGAAGCCCGTCTTACCCGCTGGCACGGACTTGCCGGCGATCTCCACGGCGTACTGGCCGGCCGCTGGAGCGAGCAGTTGCACCTGGCGGTTGATGCGATAACCACTGCTCTCCCCCACCGGCGTCCAGCCACCGGCCCTGGAATCGTTGTAGTAGAGCGCGATGGTGAGGTCCGCCGTCGGATCATCCACCTGGGCGATAGCGGCCCGCAAGATCGCCGTCCCGGCCGGCACATCGAAGAAGCGGTCCTTGAAGTTGCCGTGCTCCACTTCCATGCGCTCGCTCTTGGGCTGGACGAAGCCCGCACCGCTGACCACTGCGCGGATGTCGTCATAATCGTTGGTGAAACTGATCCGGCGGGTCTGCGTCTGGCCGAAGGCCTGGGGCAGATTGAGCCGGGCGGGGGAGGCGAAGACGCCTCGGGCCGCCACATCGATCACATAGTGGTTTTCAGCCAGTCCGTAGTTCATGCCGCCGTGGGAGGCGTAGGCGTCAATCTCCCAGACGCCAGGCTGCGGGCCCTGAATGCTCACGGCCTGGCGCTCCGGGCCGCTGGGGGCGCCGGCCCACGGTGAGCCGGTGCCGACCGGCATCCCGTCGGGGGAGGAGAGCATGATCCGCACCCGGCCTGCGTTGTTCGGCACGCTCAGGTTGACGGTCAGCTCGGCCGTTCCCGCCGGGACCCGCACGAAGTCACGGGTGTAGCGGGCCGGCGCCAGAACACCCTCCATCCCGTTGATGATGTTGCCCTTGGCCGGGTCAAACTCGTAGGGCACCACCACCGTCGCCAGGTACTCCGATGCGTAGGCAACCTGGCCCGGCAGGCGGGCCTGGATGAGCGCATCGTAGACGCCGGGGGTGGCGCTGTAGTCCAGCTGCAGCGGGATCTCCTTACGCTGCAGGGCCGGCAGGGTTATGCTTTGCGGGCCGGCAATGGTCAGGCCCGAGCCGGGCAGATAGGACAGGTCCAGCGCCTGACGCCGGAATTCCCGGTTGCCCAGGACCCACTTGGGCTCGCCGGGCTGAAGGCTGAAGCCGCGGGCATAAAGGCCCGTGCCGAGGGTGCCGTCCTTCGCCCGCCCGAACGAGACCAGGTCGGGATTCCACTCCCGGACGAGGCGCTGCAGGGCCTCCCAGGCCGCATCCACCTGGATCAGACCGTGGCCCTGCTCATACCAGCCGTATTCCGGCAGGCGGCGGGCACCCATCTCCAGGGCCATGCGCACCTGCTCTGGGGTCACCTTGAGGTCCCGGGCCTGGGCGGCCGCGATCAGCAGCGCCGCAGCGCCGGTGGTCTGCGGGGTCGCCATGGAGGTGCCCTGGAAGACCTTGTACTGGCCGGCCCAGGGCGGGACGGCCGAATTGGCTGTGCCCGGCGAGACGATGTTGGGCTTCAGCCCGCCATCATCACGCGGACCCGCGGAGGAGAAGTACCAGAGACCGTCCTGGGGCACGGTCAGGCCGTAGTCGACCCGGAACGTGTTGCTGGAGATGAAGGCGCCCGAGGTGATGGCCCCGGAGGCGACGCCCGGCAGCCCGACCGTATTGAGCCCGGGCCCGGAGTTGCCTGCGGCGATGGAGAAGAGCACGCCCCTCTTGCGGGTCAGGTCGTTGATGAACAGCGACTGCGGGTCGCTGCCATCGTTCAACTCAGCCATGCCGCCCAGGGACATATTGATGACCTTGGCGCCATGCGTGGCAGCGTAGTGCATGCCCGCAATGATGCCGGCCCACTCGCCGGACCCGCCGGAGGTCAGCACTTTGATGGCCATGATGCGGGCTCCGGGAGCGATCCCCGTGATGGGACCGTTGCCGGCTGCGATGCCGGCAACGTGCGTGCCGTGCTCGCCGCCATCGTAGCCGAGGTTGATGGCCGACCCGTCAGGCTCGATGCGCGTGACCACAAAGTTGACGCCCTGCTGGGCGCCGTTCACGATCTCACGGGAGCCGAAGGTGCCCACGGTGAAGCCCTGATTGTACACCGGCATGGGCTGCTCGTCCGTGAAGTCGCCGTTGCCGTTGGTGTCGACGTAGACCGTGTCGTAGACGCCCTTGCGGGCGGCGTCGGTGACGAGGATCTTGAACGCGTCGGTGTTCTTACCGTTGCGGTTGATGTCCGATCCCATCTCGCCCTGGGGGATCTGCGATTCCTGGAATGTGCCGAGGTGGTAGACCCCGCTCTGGCTGGGGATGCCGGGGATAGGCTGGGTGCGGGTCTCCTTGGTGGCCACGTCGCCCTCGCCCGTGAAGTCCTGCCAGTCGATCACCTTGACCGAGCCATCGGGCGTACGCTGGAGCGCCGGGTGGCCGGGATCCACGCCGGTGTCGAGCACAGCGATCAGGGCGCCGGTGCCGTCGGTGCCGGTGCGTTCCGCGAACTGGGGCGCCCGAATCTCGGACCGGGTCACCTTGAGCGACAGGGCCGGATCGCTGTCGGATGGGACGGTCTGGGCCTTATCGCTCAGCGGCTGCATGGCCAGGGGGTCGAGCCGGACCGCCCGGTCGACAGCCAGGGCGCGGACCTGAGGCGAACGTTCGAGGTCCTGCAGTGCTTGCGGCGGCACCTGGGCCACGACGAAGTCGGAGTCGGTCAGGACGGTGAGCGCCTTGCCGCCCATCCGCTGAACGGTGCGGGCCACCGCGATTGCCTGGCCCTCTTTCGTGCTCAGGAGCACGGGGACCAGCCCCCGGGCACCCGCTTGCCGGTAAACACCCAGACCACGGATCTGCTTCGGCACGGAGAGCAGGGAGCGATCGACTGCGAGGCCGGTGGAACTGATGGTCCAGAGCAAAAGAGCGGTCAGACCGGTCAGGGCCATGAAGCGCTTGGTGAGTGAGAGCTTCTTGATTGAGGGCGTCTTCATGAAAGGCCTCCTTGTAGAGCGGCGAGTCCAGGTTTGGGTGGATTGATGGATTCGCCGCTCACATACGCGGTCCTGTCAGTTATGCAGCGGTAAATTATGGTCTGTATTGCATTTCAGGCAATTTAAGGATGATGAGAGCGGTTTCGCTCCGGCGCACACTATCAAAGGGAGGCGAGGGGATGTCAGCGCTGCAAATTGGGCTGATTTCGTTGGAGGGTGACCATATCGGGCATCTCGTGCGGGCGGTGCAGATGCTGCGCTCATACGGCAAGGAATGCCAGGTGTCAGCCTACTCCGATGTGGTTGACGTGGTCATCAGCGGCGATGAACCCTCGGCGGGCTGTTGCCTGCTCACGGTAGAGTCCGATTGCACCTGCGAGGAGCTAGAGGCCATTCGCCAGGAGACGGAGTGGTCGCTGGGCAGCGAGAACGGCGATGCGCCCTTCCAGGTCTGGGTCGTGCGCAGGGACGGCCAGCTGCGCGACCCGCTGCCGCGCCCGCTGGTAGCGTTGGCCGAGGGACAATGGGAGCCGGACATGAGTCTGGTCCTGGACGCCAGTGAGTTCAAGCAACTCTGCGCCTGGGGGCAGATATACGAGGGTGCGGAAGCGTCGGTTGCGGGCGAGTGGCCGGGCGCGGTGGGCGGGTAGGCGCGCGATACGGCACCCTCCCAGCGCACAAGGGTGCCATGGCGTCTACGCTATGCGTGTTGCGCCAGATCTCTGCGCAACCGGTTTAGTCCGCTTCGGACATGGGTTTCGAGTCCTGCCTCGAGTCCGTACCACCTGTGAGGGTGCCCGACCCAAGATCACAGAGCAGATGATCAGGGCTCAGGTCACGATGGAGCAAGACGGGGGTGAAGTCATAGTTGCGGTCATCCTGCAGGAAGCGCTCGATGAAAGCCGCGACTTGACTCTGCTCCAGGGGCTTCAGGTGCGGGCGGATCAGTTCAATCGCATCGGAATACCAGCGGGCATACTCTACGCGCCAGTCCTCAGGCGTACCGCCGGGGACACCCAGGACCTCAGCTGTGGCCACCGGAAAGGCATGCAACGCCGTCAGGAAATCGCTCACCGCAGCGGCGAAGGTCGGGGCGAGGGCCATGCCAGGGTGGTTCGCCAGGGGCTCCCCAGGCACCAGGTGGTACCCGCCGAAGGGTCGATCAAATCCGGGTATCCCTGTCGGCGCTGCAAAGGCGTAGTCGGGAACGGGGAGCGACAGCGTCGGGGCCAACTCCGGCATGAGTCGGAGTTCCTTGCGAGTGGCTGTTGTGGCCCGGTCGGTCTTAGGAAAGCGAAAGACCAATGCGTGCTCTCCTTGCCGGCGCGCTTGCACGAACCACGCGGGCTCGTCCGATGTATGGTTGACCACCAGGTCCATCACC
>DAHVXO010000298.1 GCA_027356675.1 Symbiobacteriaceae bacterium
CACCAGTCGGCGGGCCAGTACCGCCCAAAGTTCCACGGGTCGGAAGGATGGCGCACGTAAGTGGTGGGGCGCTTCAGCAGGAGCAGGTCCTCGGCAGGCCCGCACCCGTCCTGCCAGAGGAAGTACTTGCTGACGGGCTTCTTGGTCACGGAGTCCACCACGGGGTGGTTGGTCTGCGGGTTGATCCAGGGTTGCTTGACCACCCGGGCCATGGACCAGACGTTGTCCACATCCTTCGGGACCTTGGAGGACCGGAACCAGTCGGTGATGATGTCGTCCTTGGGGGTGAGCGGGCTGGGCAGCATGCCGGAGGTCTTGCTGACCTCCACCTGGGTCAGGCCGGACGGCCGGACCCAGTCGGCCGGTTTCTCCTTGACGATCTCATCCATGATGGCGGTCCAGATGCGGGTGGGCGGACCGGCGCCGGTCCAGCGTCCCACATTGGGACTGGACGGCAGGGCAACTCGTTTGCCTTCGTTGTTGTCATAGCCGGTCCAGACGCCCATGACCAGTTCTGGCGTGAAGGCGACGAACCAGGCGTCGTGCCAGTCCTCGGTGGTACCGGTCTTGCCGGCGGCGGGCCAGCCATGCCAGCCCTTGGCCTCATAACTGGCGGTGCCCCGGATGATCGAACCCTTCATGACGTCGACCATGAGCCAGACGGATTCCTTCGGGATGACCTGCTGCTTGGGCGGCTGCGAGCGATAGATGACCTCGCCCGACTTATTGCGAATCTCCTTGATGACCGTGGGTTCGACCCGCATGCCCAGGCTGCCCAGGGTCCCGTAGGCGCTGGTCAGTTCCAGCGGGGTGACGCCAACGGTGAGGCCGCCGAGGGCGAGGGCCAGGTTCTCGTCGTTTTGCTGCGGGTTCATGCCCGCATCCACGATGGTGCTCAGCCCCAGCTTGCGGGCGTACTGAATGCCCTTGGAGGGGGTCACCGCCATGAGCGTGCGCACCGCCATGGCGTTGATGGACTGCTCGATGCCATACCGCATGTTTTGCAGTCCCGAATATCTGAGCTCGTAGTTCTCCGGCCAGACGTTTTTCTTGTCCGGGTAAGTCAGCTGGGCCGGTGAGTCGTCGATGACGGTGGCGGGCCCCCAGCCCAGCAAGTCGATGGCCGGCAGGTACGCAACCAGCGGCTTGATGGTGGAGCCCGGCTGCCGGTAGGCCTGCACCGCCCGGTTGTAGCCGAGCATTTGCTTGTGTTCCAGGCCGCCCGTCAGCGCCTTGACCTCGCCGGTCTGATGGTTCATGATCACCACGGCTGCTTGCGGTACGTCCTTGGCGCCGTATTCCTTGGTGGCGGCGGGCATGAGCGTCTTGACCTTGGTATCCGCGACCTTCTGGTAGTCGAGGTCGAGGTAGGTGTAAATCTGCAGTCCCTTGTGGTAGAGGTCCTTGGCGTCAAAGACGGGCGTGCCGTACTTGGCGGCCGTACCGGCCGGGGTGTCCGTCAGCACCGAGATGACGTAGTCGGTGTACCAGTCGCCGGTGAAGGTCAGCGAGGTGGGCGTCACCTTGGCGGGATTGAGCTTGGGCTTCTCCTTCTTGAGCTGTGCCGCCCGCTCAGGGGTCAGATATTCGTACTTCACCATCTGGTCGAGCACCACGGAGCGCCGGTTCATGGCGCCGTCGTAGTTCTCAATCGGGTCATACTGGCTCGTCGCCTTCAGCATGCCGATCAGCAGGGCGCCCTCGGAGAGCGTCAACTCCTTGGCGTGCTTGGAGAAGTAGGTCTGGGCGGCCGCCTCGATGCCCGCAGCCTGCCGGCCGAAGGAGACCTGGTTGAGGTACTTCTCCAGAATCTCTGCCTTCGTGAAGCGCCGCTCCAGTTGGATGGCGATCAAGGCTTCCTGGATCTTGCGCATCATGTTCTGGTCGTTGGTCAGGAACGTGTTGCGGGTTAGCTGCATGGTGATAGTTGAGGCGCCTTCCAGCTGCGATCCCTTCACGCCCAGATAATACTTGATGTCCGCCCACACGGCGCCGCCGACGCGCCAGATATCTACGCCAAAGTGGTCGTAGAAGCGGTTGTCCTCGGTCGCAATGAGGGCCTGCTGGATCTCGCGGGGGACATCGGAGAGTTTTACCAGGGTCCGGTTCTCTTCAGCCGCCAGTTCGTAGACCTTGCGGCCCTTCGTATCATAGATGACTGAGGTCAGGCTGGGATCGAACTCCTCGTAAGCCGGAAGGGTGCTGTACGCCTTCCACAGGACTACGCCCGTGAGGCCGGCGGCGCCCAGCAAGAGGCCGAGCATGATGAGCAGTGTGTAGGCGAGCCAGCGGAGACGGCGCTTCTTGCGCTTGGGTCGTCTGGGTTCTTCTCCGCCGGGCCGGCGTGGTGATGACAACTGATACACCTCCAACAAGGTGAATGGTATTCGCTAGCGAGGCCCCGAGTCCTTTTTCCTGGGGGCCGTCCATTTGCGATGCCCCGCTTGTGCGGCGATTGCCGGGTCCGGAGCCCTGTGGTATAATGCCGGATAACGGCGTTGACGGAGCCGAGTACGCGAGGCTTGCCATCTGCAGCGAGGGGTTGGTTGGTGCAAAACCCCGGGCCGCCAGCGGAAATACCCTCCCGAGCTGCCCTTCGAGTCCATCAGCCGGATCCTCTATCGGTTAGATGGATAGACAGGGCCGGAAGTTCCCCGTTAGCCGAAGATTTAAGAGGGCTCCCTTCCCGGGGGTCAACCAGGGTGGTACCGCGATCTCGCACAGGCGGGGTCGTCCCTGGGCGAGTATGCCGGGGCGGGGGCATTTTTGTTGCCCGCGAACAGAAGAATCGGGGAGGCAAGTTAGATGGGCTTCCTGAGCGTAGACGAGCAGATGCAGATCCTGATGCGCGGCACGGTGGATATCGTGAGTGCCGAGGAACTGCGCCAGAAACTGGAGGAGTCGCGAAAGACCGGCCGGCCCTTGCGGGTCAAGCTGGGAATCGACCCGACCGGCCGTGACCTCACCCTGGGCCACACCATCCCGTTGCGAAAGATGAAGCAGTTCATGGAGTTGGGCCACCAGGGCGTGCTGATCATCGGGGATTATACCGCTATGATCGGCGACCCCACGGGCCGCAATGAGGCGCGCCCGCAACTCACGCACGAGCAGACCACGGACAACGCCCAGCGATTTCTGGAGCAGGCAGCCCGGGTGCTGGACGTCAGCCGGCTGGAGGTCCGCCGCAACGGCGAGTGGCTGGCGCCCATGACCTTCGCCGATGTGATCCGGCTGGCCGCCACGACCACCGTCGCCCGTATCCTTGAGCGGGATGACTTCGCCAAGCGATATGCCGAAGGACGCCCCATTCATGTCCATGAACTGTTCTACCCACTGATGCAGGGAACGGATTCGGTGGCGATTCGGGCCGATATCGAACTGGGCGGCACCGATCAGAAGTTCAACCTGCTGACCGGGCGGGATTTGCAGCGGGGCGCCGGCCAGCCGGCGCAGGTCTGCCTGATGAATCCGATCATTGAAGGCCTCGACGGCGTGGAGAAGATGTCCAAGTCGCTGGGGAATTACATCGGCCTGGATCATACCCCGGCGGAGATGTTCGGCCGGACCATGTCGATCCCGGACAAGCTGATCATTCCGTACCTGACCTACTTCACCGATGTGCCCGACGTTGACATCAAGCAAGTCGAAGCGGCGATGGCGGGGGGCGAGAACCCCATGGTCTTCAAGCGGCGCCTGGGCCGGGAGATCGTCACGACATACGGGTACAGCACCGCTGACGCCGTGGCGGCCGAGGAGCAGTGGGTGGCCCAGTTCTCCCGCGGCGAGGTGCCGGCGGATGTGCCGGACGTGGTGGTGGCGGCTTCGGACTTGCCGGTGCAGGCCGTTCGGCTGCTGGTGGCCGCCGGATTGGCGCCCTCAGCGAGCGAGGCGAAACGGCTGATCGAACAGGGTGGCTTCACGGTGGACGGCGAAAAGGTGACCGACCCCCGGACGGCGCTGGACCTGCGGGTGGGTCAGATCCTGAAGGTCGGCAAGCGCAAATACGGCCGGGTTGTAGTGCAATAGGTTTCGGCGGAGCGGCCCGGGTGGGCTGCTCGCCGGGTAGCCAATTTGCCGTGAGTCCGTTACGAAATCGGGATGGATGGCCGGCGCCATCCATCCCGATTTTATATGCCGTCTCATCTAACGGCACATCCGGTAAGACGTGTACGTTGTAATTTGCCCTATTACTTGCTTGGATGGCCACTTTCCCGTAGAATCAAGACATTCCTATACCACTACGGGGATGATCGTTTCACGAGGTGGCACGCATGGGCGGAAGGGGTGATGAAGAGTGACCCAGGGAGTGAAGCCGGTCAGGGCGGTCGAGCGGACCCTGGACATTCTGGATGCCTTTCTGGACGCCGGCGGCGCCCGGAGCGCTCTGGGCGTGGGTGAGGTGGCCCGCCTGACCCGGCACCCCAAGTCAACGGTCTACCGGCTGCTGCTGACCCTGACCGCCCGGGGCTACCTGCGCCGGGATCCCATGTCCGACAAGTTCATGCTGGGCGAGCGGCTGAGCGAAGGTCCCTCACATGAAGTGGACTTGCGGGCCGCAGCCCAATCCGTGCTCGCCGGCCTGCGGGATACCTGCGGGGAGACCATAGGCCTCCATGCCCTGGCGGGCGATGAGCGGGTCTGCATCGCCGCCGCCGAGGGCGTGCGCGACCTGCGCACCTCCGGCCGGGTGGGGAGCCGTGCCCCGCTCTACGGCGGGGCGTCAGCGCGGGCCATCATGGCCTTCCTGCCGGCGCGCCGCTGGGAGGAGATCATCGCTCGGACGGGCCTGGCGCCCCTGACCCCCCAGACCATCACCGACCCCGCCCGCCTCAGGGCTGAACTGCAGCGGATACGCACCGAAGGCTATGCGGTCAGCACGGGCGAATGGGATGAAGGCGTGACGTCCCTGGCGGCACCCATCTTCGGGCCGGGCGACCGCGTGGTGGCGAGCATCAACATATCGGGTCCATCGCTGCGGTTCGGGCACGAGAAGATCAGCCTGCTCGTGGGCGCACTCAAGGCGGCCGCGACTGTGATTACCCAGCGGCTGGGCGGCCAGCCAATCGCACCGGCCGGACGGGAAGGAGGCGAGGCGCACTGAGCGGACCGCTTACAGGGATTCGGGTCATCGATCTATCCCGAGTTCTCGCCGGGCCCTACTGCACCATGATGCTGGGCGATGCCGGGGCGGAGGTCATCAAAGTGGAGCCGCCGGGCGGCGATGACACGCGCAAATGGGGCCCGCCGTACATCGGGGGAGAGGCAGCCTACTACCTCTCCTGCAACCGCAACAAGCGGAGCATCGCCCTGGACCTCGGGCGGCCGGAGGGCCGGGAGGTGGTCCTCCGGCTCATCGCGCAGGCCGATGTGGTCATCGAGAACTTCAAGCTCGGTACCATGGAGCGCTGGGGGCTCGGGTACGAGGATGTGCTCAAGACCCGCAACCCCCGGCTCGTCTACTGCAACATCAGCGGATTCGGCCGCACCGGGCCGTACGCCCACATCCCCGGCTACGACTTCGTGGTCCAGGCCATGGGCGGGCTGATGTCCATCACCGGCGAGCCCGAGGGCGATCCGCTGAAAGTGGGCGTGGCGGTCACCGACCTGACCACCGGCATGATGGCCGCCTTCGGCATCACCGCTGCCCTGCACCACCGGGACCAGACTGGGACGGGCCAGCGGGTGGATGTCTCGCTCCTGGAGACCCAGGTGGCGTGGCTGGCCAACGTCGCTTCGAATTACCTCGTCTCTGGGAAAGCGCCGGGCCGGCTGGGCAACGCTCATCCCAACATCGTCCCGTATCAGGCGGTGGAGGCCCGCGACCGGCAGCTGGTGGTGGCGGTGGGCAACGACCAGCAGTTCCAGCGGTTCTGTGACCTGCTCGGTCTGCCGGACCTCGCCCACGATCCCCGCTTCGCCACCAACCCGGCCCGGGTTGCGAACCGGGCGGCGCTGCTGGCGATCATCGCGCCGGTTCTGCGGACCAGGGAGGCTGACGAGTGGATCGCCCTGCTGTGGGAGCGGGGGATTCCAGGCGGCCCGATTAACTCGGTTGACCGGGTCTTCCAGGACCCGCAAGTTCGCCACCGAGAGATGGTTCAGGAGATGGACCATCCCACCGCCGGCAAGGTCGCCCAGGTGGGGATTCCAATCAAGTTCAGTGAGACGCCCGGGGCGCTGCGGCGCCACCCGCCGCTCCTTGGGGAGCACACGGCGGACGTGTTGGCCGAACTGGGGTTTAGCGAAACCGAGATGGTGGGGTTAATGGCAAGTGGTGTCGCAATTCGTGGGGGCACCAAATAGGACATCTGGGAGGATGCGCGCATGAACTTCGATTTGACCCCTGAACAGCAGGACCTGGTATCCCTCGTCCGGGAGATTGCAAAGGAGAAAGTGGCCCCTCTGGCGGCACAGATCGACGAAAACGAGGAGATTCCGGCTTCGCTGATGACCACCTTGCGTGAGGCGGGGATCTTCGGTATCGGTGTCCCTGTGGAGTACGGCGGCGCCGGTATGGGCACCACCGGCCTGGTCCTCGCCGTGGAGGAGGTCTCCCGGTACTGCTGCGCCACCGGCCTGCTGCTCCTGCTGACCCGTCTGCCCCTGGCCGCCATCCTCTTCGCCGGTACGGAGGCGCAGAAGAAGAAGTATGCCGGCGGCATCGCCGATGGCAGCCTGCGGGGCGCCTTCTGCCTGAGCGAACCGGATGCCGGCTCCGACTCCGCCCGCATTACGACAAAGGCCGTGCGCAAGGGCGACAAGTACGTCATCAATGGCACGAAGGCCTGGATCTCCGGGGCTGCCCTGGCCGATTTCTTCACCGTGGCGGTCAAGACCGACACGACCGCCCCTGGGTCCAAGGGGATGTCCGTCTTCGTGGTGGAGAAGGGCACCCCCGGCCTCTCCATCGGCAAGAAGGAAAAGAAGATGGGCGTGCGGGGCCTCCCGGTCAACCAGGTTATCTTTGAGGACTGCGAAGTGCCGGCCGCCAACCTCATTGGCGAGGAGAACCACGGCTTCAAGGTGATCATGAAGAACCTCAACTCGGTACGGCCCATCGTGGCCGCCCGGGGCGTGGGGCTGGCCTCCGGCGCCCTGTCCTACTGGGTCGAGTTCGCCCGCCAGCGCATGACCTTCGGTAAGCTGATTATCGAGCATCAGGGCCTGCAGTGGATGATGGCCGACCTGGCGAGCGAGATCGATGCCGCCCGCCTCCTGACCTACCGGGCCGCCCGCCTCGTCGATGAGGGCAAGGCCGGCAAGGAGACCGCCCACATTCTCTCCATGGCCAAGTTCAAGGCGACCGAGACCGCCGTGCGCACCGCCAACGACTGCCTGCAGATGATGGGCGCCGTCGGCTACATGGAGGACTACCCGATGGCCCGGTTCGTCCGGGATGCCCGCCAACTGACCATCGTGGAGGGGACCAGCCAGATCCAGAAGGGGATCATCGCCCGGTCGATCATTGACGGCGATCTGAAGATCTAGCGAACGCATTCACACTCGCCGGAGGTGTCTGTGGCGCCGGCAACGGCCCCCGCATCAACCATCATGTCCAAGGCCCAATCAGCCCCGCTTGCCCACCACGTTGGTCAGGGCGCCGAGTCCTTCCACCGCGATCACAATCTTGTCCCCCGGTTTGAGCCAGGGCTTGCTGGCCATGCCCATGGCGACTCCCTCGGGCGTGCCCGTCAGGATCACATCCCCGGGCTCCAGGGTGATATAGCGGGAGATGTACGCAATCATCTCCCGGCACGAGAAGATCATGTCTTCGGTGTTGGAGTTCTGCCGCAGCTCGCCGTTGACCTGGCAACTGATGCCGAGCCTATCAGGATTCGGCACGGCATCGGCCGTGACCAGGTAGGGGCCCAGCGGGCACCAACCGTCGTAGCTCTTGCCAGCGATCCACTGGCTGTTGCGCATCTGCACGTCCCGGCACGAGAAGTCATTGGCATTGCAGTAGCCATAGACGTACTCCAGGGCCGCATCGGGCTCCACGCTCCGGGCACGCCGGCCCATGACGATCGCCAGTTCCGCCTCATAGTCGAACTGTTCGCCGTCCAGGGGCAGCGGGATGGTCTCGCCGTGGGCGGCGACGCTGTTGCCAAACTTGCCGAAGAGGACGGGGACTTGAGGGACGGGCATGTTGGTCTCCGCCGCGTGGCGGCGGTAGTTGAGCCCCACGCAAATGATCTTGCCGGGGTTGGGCACCGCTGGACCGAAGGTCAGACCGGCCTCCGACAGAAGCCACGGTGCCGAGGGCGGGGCCCCGGAAGCCGCAGCCACAAGTGCGTTGAGCGCAGCCCGTGCTTCCGGGCCCCCGCCGACCGCCTCTGCGATGGTAGCGGGGACTGGGATGCCTGGGGTGAGGGCGGCGCCGGCGGCGGTCACGTCGATGACGCCCACGTCGGTCTTGATGCCAAGTCTGGTGCTGTCATTGGTGCGGAAGCTGAGCAGGATCATGGGGGTCACTCCTCTGCGGCAATGTGTGCTGTAATTTCCGCCGGACGACGGTGATCTCCTGCCACCGGACCACGGGGTCGAAGACCGGGATTCCCTGCATGTGAGCGGCCGCTCCGCGCTCTTGCGGTACGTCAGTCGTATAAAGACGCTCGCCGTCGCCGCATCAGTCAGGCTGCGGCTGCATACGCTGGTGCACCTGCGCGACCGGGAGGGAGTGCCGTGCGCCGGTTCCGCCGCTTCCGGGTCTTTGCCTCTGGCTGGATTCGCTGGACGGTGTTGCTTGGCGCCTGCGCCTACCTGCTGGTCCGGCTGGCGGACCTGATGCTCCTGGCGCCGCTGACCATGGTGGCGGAGACTGAGGCGCTCCAGCGCGGCATCGATGCCATCAACCGGATCATGCTGGGGAGCGTCGGTGCGCTGGACCAAACGGAATTGATCTCGTACGAAAAGGACCAACAGGGCCGTATCGCGGCATATCACGTTGACACCCAAGCAGTCAATCGGATTGCCGCCGAGGCCGCTACCGCCGTCCGGGGCGAATTCCGTAAGTTCACCACCGAAACCTTTGCGATACCGATGGGTGCGCTATCTGGCAGCCAGCTACTGGCGACCCGGGGCCCGCGCATCCCGGTCCTGCTCGTCCCCATCGGATCCGTAACCATCAATGTGCGGCAAGAATTTAAGGCCGAGGGCATCAACCAGACCCGCCACCGGCTCTGGCTACACGCAGACGCCCGGGTGCGGGTCATCCTGCCGCTGGTCAGCAAGGAGATGGAGGTCACGTCTGACCTGCCCATCACGGAGACGGTTATCGTGGGGCCGGTCCCCGCGAGCTTTTACACAGGCAACCTCGGCGGGGTCACCCTGCCCGCCAGACCCTGATCTTGCCGGTCGGCCATTCCCGGCTCGCCACCGTCGCCCCCTCCGACCGTGAAGGGGCAAAACCGTGAATTGGCGAAAAAACTGTTGACACAGCTTCCATGCATTGCATATACTTCTGCTTGGATCGAGACACCAGCGCACAGCGCAAAGG
>DAHVXO010000228.1 GCA_027356675.1 Symbiobacteriaceae bacterium
CGAGGTGCGCCGCCGCAAGGGAGATTAGGCGTCGCTCGGGCCGCTCCGGACGCGATCGCAGGGGGCCATGCAGGCCCCTTTTGCGCGGGACAGGCCATGTCAGGTGTAAAAAGGCTAGAAAGTCTAGTCAAAATAGTGTCAAGGATATGATCATGCTGGGGTGAATCCTTCTCTCCATACCGAGGAGTGGCGGGCATGAACTGGTGGAATCTGATCTTCTTTATCGCCTTCATCCTGGGTACCGCGTGGATCGGGGTAACGGCGGGCCGGCGTGACACTCGAACGCGGGAGGATTTCCTCGTGGGCAACCGCCAGGTCGGTACCACCTTCCTGGCAGCCATCCTGATTGCCACGTGGGCCAGCAGCTACACCATTTTGGCCAGCGCTGAGGTCGGCTACCTCTATGGCGTTAGCGGCGCCCTCTGGTACGCCGTAGGCGTCGCTGTGCCAATCCTGTTCTTCCTCTTCCCCGTCAACCTGGTACGCCGGATTCGTGCTGCTGCGCCCAGGGCCTACACGGTCGTGGAGTATATCGGCTCCCGATTCGACCGGAAAACCCATCTGCTTGCCCTGGTGATCATGTTCACAGGCACCATCCTCGAGGTGGTGGCCCAGACATACGGCCTCAGTATGACGCTCCTGTCGTTCGCTGGGCTCTCGCCCAAGATCGGTGTCTGGCTGGTGGGCAGCGCCTTCGTGGTGGCGGTCTCCTCCGGCGGTGAATGGTCGCTGGCGGCCATCAACTATATGCTGCTGATTGTCATGGGTATCGCCTTTCCAACCGTCATCGCCGTAGGGTTACTCGTGATCGGGGGACCCGATGCCGTCGTTCAGTTGCCGGCCAACCACCGGGATTTGTTGGCATGGGGACCGGCCAACATGCTCAACTTCTTCCTACTGCTGACCGCCCTCACCCTCACGGAGCCAGTGATCTGGCAGCAGATCTTTGCAGGGCGCAGCGACCGTGGCGTCGCCAAGGCTGTTGGGGCGATGTCTCTGGGCTGGATACCCCTCGCCCTTGCCGGGGGACTCTTCGGGCTGATGGGCGCCCATTACTTCGGAGTCGGGATGCTGCGCGACCCGTCGTCAGTAGCGCCAAACTTTGTGCAATCCGCCCTGCCCCAGTGGGTCGGGATCACCTTTCTAATTGGGCTCACAGCGGTGCACGTCTCGACCGCCGCGGGCTACCTGCTTTCGGCGGTCGCAATCACTGAGGTTGACGTCCTCCAACGCTACGTCCCTCACAGTGACCGCTTCTCACGGTCGCTGGGTAACACACGGCTGGTCGCCGTCAGCATCGGCCTCGTGGCCATCATCCTGTCCCAATTCGCCGGTTCTCAGTTCCGCCTGCTTCTGCTCCAGTCCTCCTTCAAGGTCCCCATCCTCTTCCCCCTGATCGCAGGCCTCTTTCTCCCACCGCGCTGGCTCAGCGGAGACGGTGCGTTCTACGGAACCCTGGTGGGTCTGGTCGCAGGCGTCTCGATTTATAGCTTCAGGTGGTCCGTGGGCGGACTCCCGTCCGACTTGGCAGGTACGCTCGCGGCACTCCTGTTGTACATCGTGTTCTCTTTGTCCATCAGTCGCCTTGGGGCCCGGGGCGCTGTGAAACGAGAGAGCTGAAGTTTCCATATCCAACTCGTGGGGGGTTAGAAGTATGAGTAGACGTTTGATGGCTGCCGCCCTCGCCCTGTCCCTTCTGGCACTGACCGCTTGCTCCAGCAAGCCCGCGCCTAGCAACGCCGGCAACACTCAGAGCAGCACCAGCAACAGCAACAGCGCCACTGGGCCGAAGAAGGGCGGCGCCCTCGTCTTCGGAATTGAGGCAGAGCCTGATGTGCTGGATCCGCATCGTGAGGGTGGGTGGATCACCTTTCGCGTGACCCACCAGATTTTCGAGTCGCTGGTGACGGAGGACCTTTCCAAGCCCGCCACAGATGTGTCGCTGCCGCCGCTGAAGGGCGGCCTCGCCGAAAAGTGGGATGTCTCGGCGGATGGAAAGACATACACCTTCTACCTGCGCAAGGGCGTCAAGTTCCACGACGGCGAACTGTTCAACGCCCAGGCAGTCGACTTCAATATCCGCCGGGTCTGGGACAAGAAGTTCCCGTACTATGATGCCCGTTCGTCCATCGGCCTGCATACCTGGCAGGCGCTCAAGGAGATCAAGATTGTCGACGACTCCACCATTCAATTGATCCTGGACCGACCGTTCGAGCCATTCTTGCGCATGATCGCCCAGGGCTCCATGGGGACCGCCAGCATCATGAGCCCGGCCGCCCTGAAGAAATACGGCCAGGATCAGGTAGGCGAGCACCCGACCGGCACCGGCCCCTTCAAGTTCGTCGAACGGGTCCGCGGCCAGAAGATCGTGTTGGCCCGGAACGAGGAGTACTGGGGCCAGAAGGCCTACCTTGACCGGGTGATCTTCCGCCCGCTTCCGGAAGCAGCCTCTCGTGTCACCGCTCTGCAGACCGGCGAGGCCGACCTGATCGCCGTTCCGCCGCCCGACTCAGTCGATCAACTGAAATCCAAGGGCTTCGACGTGATCATGGGCACCGTTCCTCACGTCTGGTACCTGGCCATGAATTTCAAGGATCCCATCATCTCCAAGGACGTGCGGGTCCGGCAGGCGATCGCCATGGCGATTGACCGGGAAGGCATGGCCAAGAACCTGCTGAAGGACACGGCCACTGCGGCCTATAGCATTCAGTCCCCGGCCAATGAGGCCTTCGATCCCGCCTTTAAGGATTACGCCTACGATCCGGACAAGGCGAAGAAGCTGCTGGCCGACGCCGGCTTTGCGAACGGCTTCGAGACCACCTTCCAAGTCTCGGTGGACGGTTCAGGGCAGCTGATTCCCGTGCCTATGGCCGAGTGGATTCAGCGGGACCTGGCCAAGATCGGCATCAAGGTCAAGCTCGATACCTACGAGTGGAACACCTATTTGGGCAAGTGGGTTGGCGGCATGGAGCCCGGAATCGGCTTTAACCAGATGTCCTGGGGCTTTTCGACCCCCTACTTCCTCTACATCATCGCCCACTCCAAGTACGCCGCACCGGTGGGCCTCAATAGCGGCCGCTACAACAACAAGGCGGTCGACGATCTGATGGACAAGGCCACCCAGGAGCTGGACCCGAAGAAGGCACAGCCGCTATGGCGGCAGGTCAACGAGCAGCTCTCAAAGGACGCCGCCTTCATCCCGATCATCTCCGACAAGGCCCCGCATGCCATGACCAAGAAGGTAAAGGGCTTTGTCGTCCCCGCCCAGGAGTGGTTCGACCTGAGCCTCGTCTGGCTTGACAAGTAAACCCTGACGGCCGGGGGCGGATGAGGATTCATACCGCCCCCTGTCGTACCCTTCACTCCGAAAGGGGACGACCACCATGCTGAGGTTCATCATCCGGCGCCTGTTGGTCCTGATCCCGGTTCTACTGGGCGTCTCCATCATGATCTTCCTGATCATCAAGCTCATCCCCGGTGATGCAGCCGTCTCCTCGTTGGGCGCCGGGGCGACCCAGGAGAACGTGAGGCTGGTCCGCCAGGCGCTGCACCTTGACCAGCCGATATACATTCAATACTGGGAATGGTTGAACCGAGCGCTCCGGGGCGACCTCGGCATGTCGATCGCCCTCAACACGCCGGTCGCCTCCGTGATCGTTCCCAAGTTTCTGAACACCGTGATCCTGACTATCGGGTCGCTGATCGTCGCCGTAGGCCTTGGGCTGTTGACAGGGCTGATAGCCGGCACGCGTCAGTACTCCGCTTTTGATCGCATCAGCATGTTCCTCGCTCTGGTGGGCGCCAGCATGCCGGTCTTCTGGCTCGGTTTGATCCTGATGTCCGTCTTTTCCCTCAAGCTGGGCTGGTTACCCTCCACGGGCATGTACGACATTCGGGGCGACGGCGGCTTCATCGACCTGCTCAAACACCTGATCCTCCCGTCCATCGCCACCGCTACAGTCTCCACAGCCGTCATCGCCCGCCTCTCCCGCTCCACCCTCATCGAGGTGCTGCATGCCGACTTCATCAAGGCGCTGCGGGCCAAAGGGCTGCCCGAGTCTACGGTCATCCTCCGTCACGGGGTGCGTAACGGCCTGCCGCCAATCATCAACATCACGGGACTCCAGGTAGGCTACCTGTTAGGCGGCGCCCTCTTCACGGAGGTCGTCTTCTCCTGGCCGGGTATCGGGCTGCAACTCTATAGCTCAATCACCGCCCGTGACATTCCGATGGTGCAGGCGGCGACGCTTTTTGTGGCGGTCTCGTTCGTGGTGGTGAACCTGCTCTCCGACGTGGTCATCGCCTTCCTTGATCCGACGATCCGAGAGGGGGCCGAGATGTGATGGCGGCTGCCAACTTCAACCGGTCCCAAACCGCCGTGGTCTGGAAGGCTCTGAAAAAGGATAAGATGGCGGTCGCCGGTGCGGTGGTAATCCTTGTGGCCATCCTGGTCGCCATCCTGGCCCCGGTGCTCGCTCCTTATGACCCGACGGTGGGCGAAGGCGTGTTACGGCTGAAACCGCCGGGGACGCCGGGTCACATCCTGGGGCTGGACGATCAGGGCCGTGATATTCTCAGCCGCGTCATCTGGGGCGGTCGGATCTCGATTACCGTCGGCATCGCCCCGGTGGTGGTCAGCGGGCTGATCAGCCTTTTTCTTGGGCTCTTTGCCGGATTCTACCGGGGGTTCTGGGGCGAGGCGATCATGCGGGTGCTCGACATCTTCTTTGCCTTCCCGATGGTGCTGCTGGCGATCGCCATTGCCGCCGTGCTCGGGCCCGGCATGCTCAACGTGATGCTGGCGGTCAGCATTGTGCTGGTGCCCTACGTCACACGGGTGGTTTACACCGCTACCACTGCGGAGCGGAACAAGGAGTATGTGATCGCCGCCCAGGCGGGCGGGGCGAGCAACCTGGAGCTCATGTTCAAGGAAATCATGCCCAACGTGCTTTCGCCTCTGATCGTTTACTCTACCACCATCATCGGGTTGATGATCGTCTACGCCGCCGGTCTGAGCTTCCTGGGGCTGGGAATTCAACCTCCCGCCGCCGACTGGGGACGCATGACCTCCGACGGTCGGACCGTACTGACCCAGGGCTACGCCCATGTGGCGACCATACCCGGGTTGCTGATCCTCCTGGTCTCCCTTGCCTTCAACATGTTGGGCGACGGGCTCCGGGACGCGCTCGACCCTCATCTCAAGTCGCAGTAAGGGGGGCGTGACCGTGAGCGAAACAATTTTAACGGTACGGGACCTCAGCACCCATTTTCGGACCGAGGAGGGCACCGTCCGGGCGGTCGATGGCGTCAGCTTCACCATGAATCGGGGCGACATTATGGCGCTGGTCGGCGAATCCGGCTCCGGCAAGTCGGTGACGGGTCTTTCGCTCCTGCGCCTGGTACCGCGCCCCGGCAAGATTGTGGCCGGGCAGGTCCTGTTCAAGGGCGAGGACCTCTTGACCAAATCCGAAAAGGAGATGCGCCACTACCGGGGTAACCGCATCTCCATGATCTTTCAGAACCCCAATACCAGCCTCGACCCCGCATTTACGGTCGGTGAGCAGATCGTGGAGACGATCCGCCTCCACACGCCGCAGAGCCGAACCGACGCCATCCGGCAGGCGAGCCAGATGCTGGGGCTGGTCGGCATTCCCGACCCGCTGAGCACCCTGAACCACTACCCCCACTCCATGAGCGACAGCATGCGCCAGCGGGTCATGATTGCGATGGCGCTCTCGTGTAAGCCCGACCTTCTGGTTGCCGACGAGCCCACGACGGCGCTGGACGTCTCCGTGCAGGCACAAATCCTGGACCTGCTGGAGCAACTCAACCGGGAGTTGGGCACCGCCATTCTGATGATCACCCACGACATGGGCGTCGTCTCGCGGCTCTGCAAGACGGTGGCGGTCATGTACGCCGGTCAGATCGTCGAGTATGCCAGCAAGGACGTAACCATGAACCAGCCCCAGCATCCATACACCACCGGGCTGATGAACAGCGTGCCACGGGTGGGAAGCCATTCCCGCACGCTGAAGGAGGATGGCACTCTGAGCCAGCGGCAGCGGCTCTTCCAGATCGACGGTGCACCGCCCAACCTGGCGAATCTGCCCCCCGGCTGCCCCTTTGCGCCCCGTTGCCGCGAGGCTGCAGAGGTCTGCCGGAGCCAGACTCCGCCTGTAATCGGGGTCGGCTCCGACCATCTGGTACGCTGCCTCATGCGAGAGAAGGCAGGTGAACAGCATGCCGGCTGAGACGCTCGTTGAGGTGCAGGCAATGTCCAAGGCCTACCCTGTCCGCAAGGGGTTAATCATCCCCCGGGTGGTGGGCGAGGTCAGGGCTGTGGATAACGTCTCGTTTTCGATCTTCAAGGGGGAGACCCTGGGTCTGATGGGCGAATCGGGCTGCGGTAAGACCACCGTCGGCCGCCTGGTGATGGGGTTGACCGAGCCTACCGCCGGGCAGGTGCTCTACCGAGGCCGGCGGTTCAGCGGGCTCTCCTATCGTGAGACGCTCCCCTACCGGCAGAAGATGGCGATCATTTTCCAGGATCCCTACTCCTCGCTCAACCCCCGCAAGACCATCGGCAACATCATCATTGACCCGATGAAGCGCTTTGGCCTACTGGGGAGCGACAAGGAGCGGCAGGAGCGGGTCCTGGAGCTGCTTGTGAAGGTAGGGCTCAATCCCGGCCACGCCAACCGCTATCCGCACGAATTCTCGGGTGGGCAGCGGCAGCGGATCGGCATTGCCCGGGCCCTGGCGGTGGAGCCGGAGTTCGTGGTATTGGACGAGCCGGTCTCGGCGCTCGATGTCTCGATTCAGGCTCAGGTACTCAACCTGCTCCAGGACCTTCAGCAGGAATTTGGCCTGACCTATCTCTTTATCGCCAACAACCTGAACGTGGTGGAGTACATCGCCGACCGAGTGGCGGTGATGCACAAGGGCCAGATCGTGGAACTGGCTCCGAGTCACGAGTTGTACAGCAATCCACAGCACGCCCACACGCGGCAACTGCTGTCGGCCATACTCGCGGTGTAGGGCAGGGAGGCTGAAGAAATGGCAGCGCGCGTCTTGCTACTGACAGGGTTCGAGCCGTTCGGAGACGACGGCCGCAACCCTTCGCTGGAGATCGCCCGGTCGCTCTCCGGCCGGGTGATTGACGGTTGCCGGATCGTGGGGGTGGAGCTTCCGGTGGACACCCTTGCCTTGCCAGAGCGCATGGCGGAGCTTTTGGCCGAGTGGGGACAGGAGCTGGCAGGCGTCGTTCAGGTAGGGTTGGCCAACGGTCGGGCCGCCATCGGGTTGGAGCGGGTGGCAATCAACTGCCGGGACTTTCCGATCCCCGACAACGCCGGGAACCAGCCCATGGGCCTGCCCTGCGTGGCGGGCGGTCCCGCCGCCTATTTCAGCACCCTGCCGCTTCGCCAGGCGCTGGTCGACCTGCGAAAGGCCGGTGTGCCAGCCTTCATCTCCAATACGGCAGGCACGTACCTGTGCAACCAGGCCATGTATACCACCCTGCATCTGCTGGAGAAACGGGAGCTTGCGGTTCCGGCTGGATTCGTCCACGTGCCTTATCTGCCGGAGCAGGTAGCCGCCAGGGGAGAAGGGCTCCCGAGCCTTGCCTTCGAGGTGGCTCTTCGGGCCGCGGAGATCATCTTGCTTGCAGTTGCGACGGCGACCCCGGGAGCCCCCGGGCCCGAGATCGTTGCCGGTGCGGTATCTTGACGCAGGGAGGGTTCGTGATGCAGGAGCGAGTGATTGGGAAAGAGAGTCTGGTTCGCGTGGCGACTGTGCAGTTCGAGCCCATCATCGCCGACAAGGAGCAGAACCTGAAGCGCTCCGAGGAGTTGATTCGCGAGGCGGCCCAAAATGGTGCGAAGCTGGTGATCCTGCCCGAACTCTGCAACACGGGCTACGTCCTCAACTCGCGCGCAGAGGCCTTCGCCCTCTCGGAGCCCGTGCCCGGGGGCCCCACCTCCGACCTGTGGGGTGGCCTCGCCAAAGAGCTCAACCTCTTCATCGCCGCCGGGATCACCGAGCGGGAAGGCGTCAAGCTCTTCAACTCGGAGGCCCTGTACGGACCGTCCGGCCATATCGGGACGTTTCGCAAACTCCACCTCTGGTATGAAGAGAAGCTCTTCTTTGAGCCGGGCGACAAAGGGATGCCGGTTTTCCATACCGAAATCGGCCGCATCGCCATGTGCATCTGCTATGACATGTGGTTCCCCGAGGTCTTCCGGCTGGCGGCCGTCCAGGGGGCCGACATTGTGGCGGTGGCCACCAACTGGGTCCCGATTCCGGGCCAGCGTGAGGGCGAGAAGCCCATGGCGATCAACCTGGCTATGGCCAACGCCCACTGCAACGGGATCTTCATCGCTTGCGCTGACCGGATTGGCGTGGAGCGGGGCCAGCCGTTCGTGGGCAGCAGCGTGATCGTCAACCCTGCGGGCTGGCCGATTGCGGGTCCAGCGCCCATGGAGAGCGAGGCGATCCTCTACGCCGACTGCAACCTGGTGGAGGCCCGCCGGGCCAAGTCCTGGAGCGACCTGAACGTGGTGCTGCGGGACAGGCGGACCGATCTTTACGACACCATGCTTGGGACTGGCGCGAAGCCGTTCGGGTGGTAAACCAGGCCAGCACACATGATTCTTCAGTAGGTCTAGATGCAGACAGCCGCCGGCGGTGCCGGCGGCTGTCATTTGTACAATCCCAAAAATATATTTTACATAGCAGAAGGGAAAATATCGGCACCACTGAATGTATAGTAAAATCAATTGTTAACAGTTTACTTTGCAAGTGTTGACACCCTCAACGCCACGGAGGCTCACGATGAAAATCACCCACCTTTCCTTGAAGGAGATCATTGTCGAACGGCTCCGCCAGGACATTTTCAACGGAACGTACAAACCTGGAACGCGGCTGGTTGAACAGAGTCTGGCGGTCCAGTATGGCGTTAGCCGTGGACCCATTCGCGAGGCTTTGGTCCAGTTGGAACAGGAAGGGCTCGTACACGTGAACCCGCGCCGCGGTGCGCTGGTGACCGAGGTCTCCCCAACGGAGGCCTGGGAGATCTACACCCTCCGGGGCCACCTGGAAGGGTTGGCGGTGAAGCTTGCTGCCCCGCACTGGACGGACGAACATGGAACCCGCCTGGCCGCTTTAATGGAGGAGATGGAGCAACTGGGGCCCCTGGACTGGCTCGAGGCGATCAACCTGGATCAGCGGTTCCACCATTTGATTGTCGAAGCATCAGGCAATCGAACGCTGTTTCAGGCCTATCAGACCCTGGATTCAAAGGTTGTTGCCTGTTTTTTCGCCGTGAAACTATACCTTGGGGGCTTGCCGGTGAACATGGCAAAACGCCACAGTAAGTTGGCAGAAGCGTTGCAGCAGAAGGACTTCTGGCGGGCGGAGATCCTTGCCATCGACCACTGGTCTGAGACGGCAGCACGCTTCCGGTCCCTGGTGCCCAACGGTTGAGGGTCCGTTGCGTGTTCGCAGACAGCACTTGAACGAGGTGTGAGCGGTGGAACTGAACTTCAGCGGGAAGACCGCAATTGTGACCGGGGCTTCGCATGGGATTGGACGAGCGATCTGCGTGGAGCTCGGGCGCAGGGGGGCAAGGGTATTTGCCACTGATATTCTGCCTGAGGACCTCGGCGAGACCAAACGGGCGGTGGAGGCAGCGGGTGGTGACTGCGAGACCGCGGTG
>DAHVXO010000244.1 GCA_027356675.1 Symbiobacteriaceae bacterium
TGGACTTTAGGGTCCGAATGCGATCTTCCACCGGGTTGCGGCGCTTGTAGAGCTGTACGATTTCAGCGGGCGAGTACGTAACAGGATCTTTGAGGTTGGTGATCAGGATGTAAATGCCTTCGCAGCGCTTGAGCTGGTCGATGGCAGCCTGATCCCACTGCCAGGCGAAAACCATCGGCTTGTCTTCGGCCTCGCCGCCAGTCAAGGTCCAGTCTACGCAGGAGCGATACCGAGCGCACTCGCCACCAAAGATCTGCACCAACCGGGCCTCCACGGCCGCCCGCCGCTTCAAACAGCTTCTGAGTTGCCGGGTTTTCGGGTAGGCTCTAAGACGACCGTTTGCTTCAGGGTGTTCCCTCTTGCTCTTTCTTCCATTTTTTAGTAAGATTACCCCAGGTGATCTTCGCTGGGAGGGAAAAGCGGTGACGCCCATGCGGGCAATATTGGCGTACCTGGGCGGGGTCGAGGCACACCAGCGGCAAGGGGCAGTCCGGCCGAGCGGGCTACGCCTCCGCTACCTGGGCGGTCATCCGGGAATCCCTGCGCCGGGTACCTTCTGGGTCGAGCGGGTCGGCGACCGGCTCCGGCTGGAGGCCTGCGAGGGACAGGTCTGCTACGACCTTCTCCTGGGGCGAATCTGGGGACTGATCCGCCAACTGGACGGCCGCCTGGTCATGCGGTACGAACCCACCCCGGGCCTGATGGCCTGGATTCAGTTCCAGTCCCCTGGCGGTGGGGCCGACGCTTATCTCATGCTGGCCAGGCTTATGTCACGGGGTGCATAAACCGGGGAGGGGCGGGCACCGCGCGCTGAAAAACGTCCGCGCTTGCCGAAGCGGTGGCGTGTCAGTCGCCAGGGGGCGGCGGGGCCGGCCAACGGGCTCACGCGCCTTCTGGGCGTCCAGAACCGCCAGCACCGCTCGTCCGGCCTCGGTCAGGTCGGCGGCGAGGGCCTGGTCACCCGCGAGTTCGGCCCGCAGCGTCAGGTCCGTCAGGCTGGTCAGCGCCGTCTCATACGCCTGTGCCTCCCAGGGCCAGAGCCGGACGTACGCGGTCCAGGCATCGGCGGCCGCCCGCCAGCGCCCCAGCCGGACCAGCTCGGTCGCCGCCAGCTCCGCGTACCACGGCTCGCGCGGCCCAAGCCGTCGGGCCCGCTCGAGGGCTTGCAGGGCGGCTCCCGAGTCGCCTGCAGCCGCGCGGGCCTGCCCCAGGACGGCCCAGCCGAGGTCGTTGTATGGATTGAGTCCGACCGCCATGGTCGCGTGGCGCGCAGCTGTGGGGAGCGACCCCACTTCCAGGGCGCGCTGCCCGACCTGGGTAAATACATCACTGCCGCCGACCAGGGCCGCACCAGCCAGGGCGAGGGCGGCCAGGGCCAACGGTACGCCCCGCCCCCGGACGTCCTGGGCCGCGCCATCACTGGCGCCGGCGACCCCGAACCCCAGCCAGAGCAGCACCGCAAAGATCCCATAACTCAGGTCCCAGTCCAGCATGGCATGCAGCCCCAGCGCACCCAGCCCGGCCAGGAAGACCAGCCGCTCGGAGCTCCACGTCCGCCCCGCCCGCAGGCCCAGGAGGAACCGCCCCAACAGCATGATGAACGCGGCGCCCCCGGCCCAGCCGAAAGCCAGAGTCAGGTCGAGCAGGGCGCTGTGGGCCTCAGCGGAGTAGTAGGCGTAACTCGCCCCTTGGAGGTGAAGCGCCACCCATGCCCGGTACCCGGCTCCCAGCGGCAAGTGGCGCGCCAACGCAAGACCGTCACGCAGGAAAGTGAAGCGCTCGACCGTCGATCCCTCAGTCAGGGCCACGGCGGTGGCTCGACCTAAAAACCAGCCCCAGCCAGGGGCGAGGGCCAGGGCGGCCAGCCACGCCAGAGCCGCCGGAATCCGGAGCCACGCCGCCCGGTCCACAGCCAGCACGGCCAGCCCAGCCACCGCCGCCGCCACGAGGGCGGGCACTGCCGCCCGGCCCGCGATGGCCGGTCCCGCCCACAGAGCGGCGGCCAGGGCTCCCGCCGCCGGCCACCCCGTTCGCCGGAGCAGGCCCGGCCGCGCCCAAACCAGGTAGAGGGCCAGCAGTGCGGCCACCACCCAGACTCCCCGAGAGCCGGATAGAAGGGCGGCCAGCATCGCTCCATAACTCAACAAAACCACCCACCGGGTCCCTGCCGCCAGTGCGGGCAACGACCCGACCGCACCCAACAGGCCAAGCATACCGACCGCGATTGGGTACCCTAAAAACGCGGCCAGCCGCCCGGAATGATGCACCGGCAGGTAGGAAATCAGAGCGATGCCACCGAATGTCATGAAGCTAGCTGCGGTAGCCCACAGGATCACAATGGCGCGCAAGGGCCGGTCGCTCCCACCGAGCGCCCGTCCCAGCACCAACGCCAACACCCACCCGACCGCCACGAGCGGTCCATGTGTCGCGTTGCCCATGGCAACCGGGTGCACGAACGACCCGACCACGCCGCCGAGGAGTAGCGCAAGCGCCGCCCATTCGACACCCGCGAGACGGCACGCCGGCCGACGGATCAACACGGCCAGCGCGATCACAGCGGTCAGCAGCACCTGTTGTCCCGGCGCGTAGAGTCCATCCCAGAAGAACCCCAACCCCAGGGCGACTACGAAGGCCGCCTGGACGGATTCGGACAGTCTGTTGTGTTCCATGACACCGGACCCATTCGCCGTCCCCATGGGCGAAGCCTGCCGGGACAGGCAACACCCCAGGCCCGTACGATCGGAGGGACTCCCTTTGCAGCCGCTGCACACCCCGGCCCAGCCTTCCGGGACAGCCGCGTGGCCGCTGTGGGTCCTCCTGGCAGCGCTGCCCCTGGCCCTGGCTCTCGGCTTCATCAGCGGCATGGCCGCGGCGACCTACTTACCATCGCCCGCCGTTCCCCCAGCCGTCACCGCTGCGCCCTCCCTGAACCAGGCTACAGGCACTCCGACAGCACCGGATCAGAGCCAACCCCCGTCAAACCCAGCGGTGGACAATGATGCCGGACAGGTATGGAAGCCGTCCCAGCCGCTGAACGTGCCGCAGACCCTACCCACATCGCCATCTCTCGGATCTGGCTACGATGGGGCACGCATGCGCGACATCCGGGACGCCCGGGCTGAACTGGCCCGGTCCTTTGCCCGCTACCAGGCGGAAGGCGCCGTCATTCCCCGTATCGACTATCAACAAATGCGCAACGTCGGCACCGGCGTATCTCTGGTGGGGTTGCTCTCAGTCGATGCCTATAACGGCTGGACCCGGGCGCTGCAAACGGACCCGGCCGGACTGAAGACCTGGCTCGAATCGGCCACACGCAATGTATTGCCCGCCATGGAACGCGACCGCTTCGCGGTCTCGTGGGCCGTGGTGGATGTGCGGCCGGAGCGGCCTGCCGGTTTCGCTGACTATGAGGCGACGCCGCTGGATAACGGATCGTTCCTCGTCATCCGCCCGCTGGCGTCCACGATCGACCCTGGCGAACCGACCATCGCGCTGCGGTTGGCGCCGGATCCAAAGCAGCCCCCGGGTTTGCGGCCCCCGACCAGCGCTCCGTGGGCCACGTACGGCCCTATCCTGCGCTTTGACACCACGGACCTCTACCGTCCCCTCGGAACGGCGGGGACAAAACCGAAGTGATCCCAACCCCCTGGATGAAGGTGGCCGCTCTACCCCCAAAACCTGCACCGCGGACCCGAATAGCTATGACGAAAGACTAAACATAAATGAAACGAGTGCCACCGTGCGTCCTTGCACGCCCGGCACAGGACAAAAGACCCGCGACCGCTATCTGGTCGTGGGTCTTTCGTTACTGCATGGATCGGTTGCATGCGGGCACACGGCCCGGCTGGCGACTAAAACATTCACCCGCGCTCACCGTCGATACCGACCTCGACCTGCCCGGACGGGTGGACTAAAACGGGAACGGTATACTGCCCGGTCAACGTTTCGACCTCGTTCTGCCAGTCGGTCCGGTCATCTAACACCCGCTCCTCAAAGGCGACGCCACGGTCAGTGAGGACCCGCTTCGCCTTCTGGCAGGTGGGGCATGTCGAGAGGGTATACACGATCACCTTTCCCATCTGAGTCAGATCCCTCCCTTCGCTTTTTCTTTGGACGAGCCCCGGGGCACGGCAGGATTGGCCAAACCACCCAGGGAAATAATCCTGTCGAACAAAGGGGTGGTCGAGACCGATGGGAGACGAAACCAAGCACCAGGCACCTCGGCGCTTTCGCTTTGCACGGCGGGTCAAAGAGAGCCTGCCCGAGACCCGCGAAGCCCGTGAGATGCGGCAACTGGAGCACCCGCAGGATGATGCCGACCGCGGCACCCCCGAGCAGGACCGATCCCTCCGGCAAGGGTGCGGGGGTTGTCTGAACGTTACGCTGCTGCTGTTTGTCATCATGGTCGCATCGATTATTGGTACCTGCGCCATCCGCAAGTAGGGTTGATAAGACCACAGGCTGCCCCACCACGGAGGCAGCCTGTTTGCGTTACCGCTCTTCGCTTAACCAGCGGGATACGTCCTTGGCGTGGTAGGTCAGAATCAGGTCCGACCCAGCCCGCTTTAGCCCCGTGAGGGTCTCCAGCACCACCCGCCGCTCGTCAATCCAACCGTTGGCGGCAGCGGCCTTCACCATGGCGAACTCGCCCGAGACGTTGTAACAGGCCACCGGCAGGTCGAAGGCCTCGCGCACCCGGTAGATGATGTCCATGTAAGCCAGAGCCGGCTTGACCATCACGATGTCGGCACCCTCCAGGATGTCCAGCTCGACTTCGCGCATGGCCTCGCGGGCGTTGCCGGGATCCATCTGATAGGAGCGGCGGTCACCGAAGGCGGGGGCGCTGTCGGCTGCGACCCGGAAGGGCCCGTAGTAGGCGCTGGCGTACTTGGCGCTGTAAGCCATGATCGGCAGGCTCTCATATCCCGCCCGGTCTAGCGCCTGGCGGATGGCGCCGACCCGACCATCCATCATGTCGCTCGGAGCGACCATGTCCGCACCCGCCTGGGCGTGCGAGAGGGCAGTGCGAGCCAGCAGGTCCAGGGTCGGGTCGTTGTCGACAGTATCGCCCTTGATGATCCCGCAGTGCCCATGCGAGGTGTATTCGCAAAGGCAAACGTCTGTCATGACGTACATCTCGGGGAACCGGGCCTTGATGGCGCGCACCGCCTGCTGCACGATGCCGTGCTCGTGATAAGCACCGCTGCCCACCTCATCCTTGGACTCGGGCAGGCCGAAGAGGATGGTAGAGCGGATCCCCAGCTTCAGCATCTCCTCGATCTCGCCCAGGACGGTGTCGGTGGACCAGTGAAAGTTGCCTGGCATGGACGAGATCTCATGCTTGCCGCCCTTGCCCGGGGCGACGAAGAGCGGATAGGTCAGGTCGTCGCGGGTCAGCACCGTCTCGCGCACCATGCGCCGGATGGTCTCGGAGCCGCGCAGGCGGCGGGGTCTGGCAGTCGGAAAGCTCATAGGTCAGACATGCCTCCTTAGCGATTCAGCATCTTGTGCGATGGCAGCCACCAGGCTGGCCACTGTGGCCTCGGAGGCGAGCACATGGACTGTCAGTCCGGCGGCTGCGGCCGTCTTGGCCGTCTCCGGCCCGATGCAGGCGATGCGTACGCCGGCCAGCGGCCCTGGTCCCCCCAGACGCCCCAGCAGTCCGGTGACGGTGGATGATGAGGTCAACGTGACATAGTCGACGGCCCCGGCGACCAGGGCGGCGAGCAGCGTTGCCGCCTCCCCCTCACCGGCGACAGTCCGGTAGGCCACCAGGTCATCGACTTGAGCACCCAGGACCCGCAAGCTCTCGGCCAGAGCTGGGTCAGCCAGGTCGCCCCGGGGCATGAGGATGCGGTCACCGGGCGCCAGCAGGGGCGCCAGCGCCCCCGGGAGGGCCGCGCCCCGGAACTCCGGTGGCACCAGGTCGACCCGCATACCCAGGGCCTCCAAGGCCCTGGCCGTTGCGGCGCCGACTGCGGCCACGCGCACGGCTGGCGGCAGGCGGGTGGGCTCGAGCCCGGCGGCGCGCAACCGCCCGTCCAGGGCCGCCACCCCGTTGGCACTGGTCACCACGACCCAGCGGTAGCGCTCGAGACCGGCCAAAGCCTCATCCAGCGGGGCCCAGGACTCCGGCGGCGCAATCGCGATCAGCGGAAACTCTACGGGTTCGCCCCCCAGCGCCCGGACCGCCTCCACGAGAGCCGAAGCCTGGGTGCGTGCCCGGGTGATGAGGATTCGCCGTCCCGCCAGGGGCAGCGGCCCGAACTTCTGTGCGCTGTCTGGCAGCCCTACCACCTCCCGAATCAGCGCAGGTTTGCCAAAATCTCCTGGCCCCCGTGCGCCAGCAGCCAATCGCCCAGTTGTTCCCCCAGCGCCGTCGCACCTGCGACCGGCCCAACCGACTCATGGCGAATGACCCTGGAGCCATCCGGCGATGCGATGAGCCCAGTGAGGCGCAGATTGCTCCCTGCGCGGACAGCGTAGGCGCCTACGGGCACCTGGCACCCGCCCTGCACCCGTTCCAGCAGTGCCCGCTCGGCCGCCACGGCTGTCGCGGTTGCCTCATCGTGGATGCGGGAGACGATCGCTGCCAACTCCGCATCAGCGGTGCGAATCTCGATCGCCAACGCCCCCTGCCCCGGAGCGGGCAAGCAAAACGCCGGGTCGAGATACTCGGTAATGCGGGTGGTGAACCCGACCCGGTGCAGACCAGACGCTGCCATCACCAGGGCGGCCACCTGTCCCTCCTGGAGCTTGCGCAGGCGGGTGTCCACGTTCCCCCGGATCGGCCCGTACTCCAGATCCGGCCGGGCGGCCCGCAATTGAGCCAGCCGCCGCAGGCTGGAGGTCCCCACCAGGGAGCCCGCAGGCAGATCCGCAAAGCGCGTTCCATCCGCCGTGACGACCACATCGCGGGGGTCCTCCCGCGGCGGGATGCAGACCAGCCCGAGCCCAGCAGGCAGAGCGGTCGGCATATCCTTCAAGCTATGGACGGCCATATCGGCCCGGCCATCCAGCAACGCATCTTCGAGCTCCTTGGTGAAGAGTCCCTTGCCGCCGATCTGGCTTAAGGCCACGTCCTGAACCTGATCGCCCACGGTCTTGAAGGTGTTGAGTTCAAACGTGACCCCCGGGTTGGCCTGCTTCAGCTGCTCCACCACCCAGCCCGTCTGGGTGACCGCCAGCAGAGACCCACGGGTAGCCACACGCACCAGTTTCATGGGAACGCCCCCTCAGGCACCTGAACTACACGCCGAAGCGGTGCAACTCGGACACCAGGTTGATGATAAAGTAGTTCACGATCAGCCCGAGCACCCCGATCACGGCCCACCAGGCCGCCTTCCGCCCACCCCAGCCCCACACGTTGCGCATGAGCCCGTACGCCCCGTAGGCCAGCCAGACGAAAACCGTGAAGATCACCTTGGGATCGGACTCCCAGAACGATGACCACGTGACGTGGGCAAAGATCAGCCCGGCAGTCATCCCGATCGTCACCAACGAAAAGCCCACGTAAATCATCCGCCCGCTCCAGACATCCAGCCACTCCAGAGACGGCAGGCGGTAATAGATCGGTCCCCACTTCTTGCGCCGCAGGTTCCGCTCCTGAATCAGATAGAGCGCTCCCGCCACGAACGAGGCCGTGAGAAAGGCATACCCAAGCATCATGACGCCCACGTGCCAGCCGATCAGCGCGGCCGGGAAATCGTAGAGCATCTGCTCAGGGGAAGGCTTGGGCAGGGTAACCGTCACCACCAGGCCGCCGGCGATGGATGGCACCAGGAAGGAGCCCGCAGCCTGGTTCTTGGCGTACGCCTCTGCGCCGATGTAGACGGCCATCATGAACCATGTGAAGAAGTATGCGAACTCGAAGAGGGTGTGGACCGGCGCCCGCCCGGTCTCCGCGATCAGCAGCGCGACCCCGGCCGTCTGGACCGCGAACGCCACCCGGGCAGCCCAACGGGCCACCTCGGCAAAGCTACGCATGAATATGTAGTAGACGTGGGCGATGGCCGCCAGGGTATAGAAGGCCGCCGAACCGCCCCAGACCACGGTGGATAGCTGTGCCATACCGCTAGTCGCCCCCCTTTCCGGGAGTTGGCTGCGCCTCGGTGCGCGGCAGGTCGAAGAGTCGGGTCACGGCATCGATCGCCTGGTCGGCAGCGCCCTCGCCTGCCATGCCCTTGAGTCCCTGGGTGGGAGCGTTGAGGATCTTGTTGACCATCGTCACGGTCATCGCTTCGACCACGGCCCGCTCACGGTCCGTCAGATCGGGTAGCCGCCCCATCGCCCGAGTCAGCTCCTCGTGGCGGATCGCCTCGACCTTCTCCCGCAGGAGCCGGATCGTCGGCACGACCTCGAGCGAAGCCAGCCAGGCCTGGAACTTCTCCATCTCCTCCGAGATGATCCGCTTGGCATGCCTGGCCTCCTGGGCCCGCTCGCCCAGGTTGGCGTTGACCACGGCCTGCAGATCGTCGATGTTGTAGAGGAAGGCGCCTTCGAGCAGCCCGGCATCCGGGTCGATGTCCCGGGGCACGGCAATATCGAACAGGAAGATCGGGCGGCCCCGGCGGTGCCGGATGGCCTCATGTACCATGGCCCGGGTGAGCACGAACCCCGGCGCCCCCGTGCTGGAGATGACGACATCGACGTTGGCCAGATGGGCACCAATCGCTTCCATCGGGATGGCGGTCCCGCCGATTTCCGTCGCGAGGTGCTCTGCTCGCTCCAGCGTGCGGTTGGCGATGATGATATCCTTCACTCCGCTGGCCTGCAAGTGGATGACCGTCAGCTTGGCGGTCTCACCGGCCCCGATGGCCATGCAGCGGCGGCCGTTCAGGGAGCGGAAGACCTTCTTGGCCAGTTCGACAGCGGCGTAGCTCACCGAGACAGCGTTCTGGCCGATGCGGGTCTCGGTCTGAACCCGCTTGCCCGTAGCCACAGCCTGTCCGAAGACCTGATGGAAGACTTTGTCGATCGTCTGGGCGACAGTGGCGTCCCGATAGGCGTCCCGGACCTGGCCGAGAATCTGGGTCTCACCGATCACCATCGAATCCAGGCCGGCCGCCACGCGATACAGATGCTCTACCGCCGGCAGCCCTTGCGCCGCATAAAGATGTGGACGAATTTCGGCCGGGTCAGAAACCCCGGCCAGGTCGGCCAGGTACATGGACAGCGCCTCGATGCCCGCCGAGGCACCCCCTTCAGCCACGCCGTAGACCTCGGTCCGGTTGCAGGTAGAGAGCAGCACAGCCTCGCTCAAATCAAGCGCGCGAAGGCGATCCAGCGCTGCGCTCATGCTTGCGGCTGGAACCGCCAGGACTTCCCGAATCTGTACCGGGGCCGTTTTGTAGTTAACGCCGACCATAACGATATGCAAGCAGGTTTCACTCCGAGTGCGGTCTGGCTTAGCCACCCGACCCTACATGTCCAGTTTCTAAGTCTAAGGGATGGGCACCCGCGGGTCAAGAAACAGAAGGAATCCGTACCGTTATGCCCTGTGCGGTAAGTCAAAAGATGGTTGAGTCTAGGTGTGCGAGGAGTCTAAAAAGATGTACTTATTAGACTGGGGAAGTGCGCTGCAAGGCGGTGCCGCGGTGGCGGGCGGCAAGGGATGGAATCTAGCCCGCTTGCACCGTTACGGCTTCCCGGCGCCCCGGGGCGGGGTCGTCAGCGCACAGGCCTATCGTGACTTCATGGCGAATCCGGCGGTCGCGGGCCTGGTGGCGGCAGCGTCTACGGCGATCGCCGCAGATGTAACCTCACCCGAGGCTCTCGCAGCGCTGGCGCGGATACGCGACGCGATGACCGGCGCCGCAGCTCTGCCGGATGGCGTGACCGCCGAGTTGGTGGCGTTCCTGGCCGCCACCGGCCTGCAGGACCGTCCGATCGCCGTCCGCTCCTCCGCCACGGCCGAGGACTCCGGCACGGCCTCGTTCGCGGGCATCCACCTATCGATCCTGCACGTGACCGGGACCGCTGCCGTCGCCCGGGCGATTACAGCTTGCTACGCCTCGCTCTGGACGCCCCAGGCGGTGGCCTACCGCCGCCGGCTCGGCTTCACGGACGAGGCCGTGGCGGCCGCCATCGTCCTGCTGGAGATGGTGCCGGCCCGTACGGCCGGCGCCGCTTTCGCCTGCGACCCCCGCAGCGGGCGACTGGACCGCTATGCGATCTCGGCCTCGCTGGGACTGGGCGAGACGGTCGTCGGCGGCGACGTGTCGCCAGACGAATACCTGCTCGATATCACCCACTACCCGCCTGCACCGGTCGCAAAGCGCATTGGCCGGAAGGAAAAGATGGCTGTTCCTAAAGACGATGGCGGCACCCAACTGGTGACGGTTGCCGATGAACTGGCCACGCAACCCGCCCTGACCGACCCCCAACTGGCTGAGTTGGCCTTCCTGGTGGGCCGGGTCAGCGACGCCCTGGGCGAGTCGGTCCAGCCCCAGGACGTGGAATGGGCCCACGACGGCGAGCGCTTCTGGCTGTTGCAGTCCCGCCCTGTCACCAACCTGCCTGTGGCCACTCTGCCCGCGCTCAGGGGCGTGATCCCGGTCTGGTCCAACGCCAACCTGAAGGATGTCATCCCGGGCGTGCAGTCCACCCTCGGCTGGTCCTTCATTCGCAGTGGCATGGACGTACTGCTGACGGCGCCTATGCTGGCCTCGGGCTATCAGCTGCCCAGCGGACTCGCCTGGGTCCGCCTCTTTGAGGGCCGAGCCTACTTCAACCTGTCGCTGATGCACTGGACCCTCTACGACGCCTTGGGCGTCGCCCCGGCAGAGACCAACCGCCTCCTGGGTGGACATCAGCCCGAGTCCCCAGTGCCGCCGCCCACCCGCGGCCAGGTTTTGCGGCGGGCCCTGACCCGGCTTCGGTTGAGTGTGAAGGCCCTCCTGGCCATGCAGTCCGCCCCGCGCCACATGCGCCGCATCTGGGACTGGACAAACGCGACCGATACCGCGGCCCCCACCCTCTCCACCGCCGACCTGCTCGCCAAATCACTACAGGTCAAGCAGACCATGGATGCGTTCTTTCCAGTCTTCCAGCTAATCAACAGTGTGGCAGGCGGCACGCTCCAGGAGCT
>DAHVXO010000247.1 GCA_027356675.1 Symbiobacteriaceae bacterium
ATCGCCAATAATGGTTGCAGCACAACCGAAAGGGGTGTCCGTGAATGCAGAGAAGGCGGTTCATGATCACAACATCGGTCCTGACTCTGGCTATGCTGGTCCTGTCGGCATGTAGCGCGAGTCCCACGCAGGTGGCCAACTCTGGCGGATCCGAGTGCACAGCGAAGGCGGGCGACCTCGAAGCGATGGGGGCAGCCGCCAAGAAGGAGGGCTCCATCGTCTCCTACGGTATGCCGGACGACTGGGCCAACTGGGGAGAGAGCTGGAAGGATTTTTCCGCGAAATATGGCGTCACCCACCAGGACACGGATATGTCGTCCTCCGACGAAATTGCCAAGTTCCTGGCTGAGAAGGACAAGCCGGTGGCCGACGTCGGCGATATCGGCATCGCCTTTGGTAAGCAGGCCAAGGACAAGGGCGCTCTCGCCCCTTATAAGTCCAAGAAGTGGAGCGAGGTCCCCGCTAGCGTGAAGGACCCAGACGGTTACTGGACCGGCGCCTACCAGGGCACCATCGTCTTCATGGTCAATACCAAAAAGTCTCCGCTGATTCCGAAGACCTTCAAGGACCTGCTGGATCCCAAGTTGAAGGGACTCGTCTCGACCTCTGATCCAATGAAGGCCGCCCAGGGGCAGGCCGCCGTGCTGGCCGCCGCTTTCGCCAACGGTGGCGATGAGAGTAACATCAAGCCCGGCATCGACTTTTGGAAGAAGGTCGTCCAAGCGGGCAACTACAAGCAGCTCGACGTGCTCGCCGCCAACTGGCAGAAGGGCGAGGTCGTCATCGGCGTCATGTGGGACTTCAATGCCCTTAACTACCGCGCCAACATCAAAATGGTAGATGACCTGAAGATCATCGTCCCGACGGATGCGACCATCAGCGTGCCCTATGCCGCCGTGATCAACAAGACGGCTCCGCATCCCTGCGCCGCCCGCCTCTGGAGCGAGTGGCTCTTCAGCGATGCCGGTCAGACCTACCTTGCGAAGGGCTTCGCCCGCCCGATCCGCACGAGCGTGAAGCTGCCGGACGACATCAAGAAGCAGATGCCGACCGAGGCGGAGTACAAGTCGGCCAAGGTCCCCAAGGACTGGGAAGTCTACGCTGCCGCCGGCAAGGACGTCAAGAGTCTATGGGAGTCAGAAGTCCTGCCAAATATCAAGTAACCATGCGTAAAGATCTTTGGCCATATCTCGCTGTCACGCCTCTACTCCTGCTGCTGGTGCTGTTTGAGGCCCTGCCTGCCGTGCAGGTGCTCTGGGCCAGCGTGCACTTCCCTGCGGGGGCGCTGACACTCCAGAACTTCAAGGATGTCTTTGCAGGCGCGATCTGGCGAGCGGCAATGAAGAACTCACTCTATCTGACCGCATGGTCCACACTGGCGGGTCTGGTGCTGAGCGTGCTGGGGGCATACGCCCTCAGCCGCTCCTCCGGGCGGGTGCGGACGGCGGTACAGGCGCTGGTCAGCCTCTGCATCAACTTCTCCGGGGTGCCGCTGACGTTTGCCTTCATCATCATGCTGGGTTCCAGCGGGGTGGTGGCCTACCTGTTTAAGCTGGCGGGCGGCGAGTTGCGCGAGCACTTCAACCTGTTCGGGCCCTCCGGACTGACCCTCGTGTACGTCTACTTCCAGATCCCGCTGGGCATCTTCCTGATGCTGCCCGCCTTTGCTGGCATCCGGCGGGAATGGGAAGAGGCGGCGGAGAACCTCGGGGCCAGGTCCTGGCAGTTCTGGCGGCATGTCGGGCTGCCTGTGCTGGCTCCGGCCATGGCGGCCACTGCCAGCGTACTCTTCGCGAACGCCCTCGGCGCCCAGGCGACCGCCTACGCCATGACCAACGGCATGATGAATATCATGACGGTTCGAATGGGTCGGCTGGTCTCGGGTGATGTGGACTATGAGCCAAACCTTGCCAGTGCGGCAGCGGTGATTCTCGCCCTGCTAATGGTGATCGCGCTCGTGGTAAATCAGACGCTCAGCCGTCGCTACAGCCAGTACGTGCGGGAGGGGAAGTAGCCATGCGCAGCAGCGAACGGACCCCCGCCCTCTCCTGGGTCATCTTCGCGGTGATCCTCCTCTACCTGCTGGTGCCGGTCCTGGGTACGATGCTGTACTCGTTCGCTACTCGGTGGGACTCCAGCCTCCTGCCGGAAGGTCTGACCATCGCCCACTACCAGGCGCTGTTCGCGAATCTCAAGGTGGTCAACGCCTTGTGGCGGTCGGTGCTGGTCAGTCTGGGCACTGTGGTCCTGCTCTGGCTTCTGGTAACGCCCGCCGTTGTGGCGGCCCACCTCTTTCTGCCTGGGATGCGCCGGGTACTGGAGGTCGCATCGATTGTCCCGTATGCCTTTCCGCCGGTCATCCTGGCGATTGGACTCATTCAGATTTACTCCCGCCCGCCACTGCCCATCGCCGGGACGCCGGCCATCCTGATTCTGGCTTACGGCGTGATCTGCCTGCCGTTTATGGTGGGCTCCATCGGCAACTCGCTCCAGGCCATCGACGGCCGCACGCTCATGGAGGCGTGCGAAAGCCTCGGCGCCACGCATTGGACGGCCTATCGGCTGGTCGTGCTGCCCAATATTGCACCCGGCCTCATCTCTAGCGGTCTGCTAACCTTTGCAGTCGCTCTGGGCGAGTTCGTGCTGGCTAACATGCTAGTGGGAAGCCGCTTCGAGACCCTGCAGATCCGCCTCGTCCAATTGATGCGCTTCGACGGCCACGTAGCCAGCGCACTGGTCATGTTCTACTTCGCCCTCGTCGCGGCCGCCTCGCTTGCCCTCCTGGCAGGTACGCGCCGCTTTACGGACCCGATGCGGGGAGGGTAATCCACCATGAGTGAAGTCCGACTTGAACATATCACCAAGCGTTTCAAGAACCAGGTGGCGGTCGGCGATGTCTCCCTGCACGTGCGCGAGGGCGAGTTCCTGACCCTGCTAGGTCCCAGTGGTTGTGGCAAGTCCACCACGCTGCGGGTCGTGGCAGGCTTCGAGCATGCCGATGAGGGAAAGGTCTTCATCGACGGGCGAGACGTCACCACCGTGCCTGCCCGGGACCGGGCTCTGGGCATGGTCTTCCAGTCATACGCCCTGTTCCCCAACATGACCGCCTTCGATAACGTGGCCTTCAGCTTGCGCATGGCTAAGATGCCGGAGTCAGAACTGAAGCGCCGGACCATGGAGATGCTGGCTGCCGTCAATCTGGGCGATCACGCGGCCAAATACCCGTCGCAGCTCTCAGGTGGCATGCAGCAGCGGGTCGCACTGGCCAGGGCGCTGGTGCGCAACCCTGCGGTCCTGCTGCTGGACGAGCCGCTCTCTGCCCTGGACGCCAAGATTCGGGTGCAGTTGCGCGACCTGATCAAGGACCTTCAGGCCCGGCTGGGTACTACCACCATCTACGTGACCCACGACCAGGAGGAGGCACTCAGCCTCTCCGACCGAGTAGCCGTCATGTCCGGGGGCCGGGTGGTGCAACTGGGTACGCCGTCGGAGATCTACTCGCAGCCCGCGACCCGCTTTGTCGCCGGGTTCGTGGGCACGCTCAACTTCCTGCCGGAGCGCATTGCCGCCGGCCGGGCCGTGCGGCCGGAGGCTCTGCGACTCTATCCCGCAGGCGCGCCGCAGCCGCCCCAGGGCGCCGAGGTGCGCCTGGAGGGTCGGGTCCTGCGGGCCAACCTGCTGGGTAACCTCGTGCGTGTGCGGTTGAGCGTGGAGGATCATGAACTGGTGGCCGACGCCCTCAACGACGGCGAAGGTGCCGCCCGGTGGCCCGTTGGCACCGCTGTCACCGTAGGCATCCCCACCGCTGCCATGTTTGCTGTGGAGGAGTGAGTATGCTACGATCCGTCAGCCACGCCGACCCGGTCGACAAACCGCCAGAACCGCTCGCGCGGGCGGCCAAGCTGCACATACCGGTCGATGAGGCCCTCCACCCGCGCGACCAGATCATCCTCGCTCAACCCCGAAGCCACCTTCCCCCCGGCCCGGGGCGAGGTCCCTTGGCTGCGCCCGCCGGCGTACAGATCGAAGCCCTGATCGGTCTTCACGACCCCGATATCCTGCAGGAGCGGCTCGGAGCACCCATTCGGGCACCCCGTGTAGCCGACCCGCAGCGTGAACGGGACCGGACGGCCGCTAACTGTCTGATCAAGGCGCTGTGCGGTGTCGAAGCCCTCTGCGACGTCGCCTTTGCAAAACCCACAGACCCGCACATTCTTCACCACCGCGCCCACGGCGTAAATGTGCATGCCAGCGCCGGCGATGGCTACCTGCGCAGCGGGTGCCCGTTCGGCATCCATGGTCACAATCAACTGCTGCACGGTGGTCAGTTCGACACTGGCGTCAACCCCCACGGCCTCCCCCAGGACGGAGAGTTGCGCCCCCGTAAAGCGGAGCCTGAGACCCGGCGTCACGGCAAAATGGGCCTGGGACTCCCCCATCTCCCCACCCCTTTAGCGCAAGCATATGCATCCCCTTGGATTCTCTAGGCTTGCCCGTCGCTCCTGCAACCAGGGCCTACACCCGGTGAGTCATGGGCAGCGTAAACAGATAGACGTTGACCAGCCCGAACAGCACGAGCACTGCGAAGTGCGGGATCAGTGAACGCGACGTCCACTCGCCCTGCGCAAACTGCCGTGCAATCTTGTACGCCGTGATGACCGAAGCGGCAGTCCCCAGACCAATGAGGCTGAACTGCATCGCACAGGTTGCAGTTCGCGGATGTCTCCATGACCCGCGGGAACTCAAAGACCGGACAGCCCGGAGTCTGTTCGTTGCCTCGGTAGCAGCTACGGGTCTTGCAGGTCGTGCAGATCTCAGGGGTCGCCCGCAACTCCAGTGCCGACGACCGGGAGTAGTTGCCTGACAGTCCACCCAGAAAGCAGAGGTACCGGCACCAGGCCCTGCGCTCAAACCAGACTGCGGTCACTACCGCGCCGGTGACCATGAGACCAAGCAGGTATCCGGATCCCCGGGGCGATTCCACAATCCCGAAGACATGGTCGGACCATGTGATGAGGATGAAGACCGCATCGATGA
>DAHVXO010000254.1 GCA_027356675.1 Symbiobacteriaceae bacterium
CCGGCGGGCGGTGGTGCTCACCGAGGCGCCGCGCACGGCGGGCTTCCACAGCGAGCTGATTGCCCTGGTCAACGATCATGCCCTGGAGTACCTGGAGGCACCCGTGGCCCGGGTGACCGGGTTCGATATCCCCATGCCTTACCGGCTGACCGAGGATCTGTACCTGCCGGATGCCGGCCGCGTGCTTGAGGCTATCACAAACGTCAAGAGCTATTAGGCCGTCCGCACGGCCATAAGAGAGGACCGACCAGCATGGCGATTGAATTCAAGCTGCCCGATGTGGGCGAGGGCCTGCATGAGGCGGAGTTGCTCCGGTGGATGGTCAAGGAGGGGGACGTGGTTCAGGAGGACCAGCCCCTCATGGAGGTTCAGACCGATAAGGCCGCGGTGGAGATTCCCTCCCCGGTCAAGGGCAAGGTGACCGGACTGAAGGGCAAGGTGGGCGACATTTTGCATGTCGGGAGTGTTGTCGTGGTGTTTGACGGGGATGGGGCCGAGGTGCCGGCGGCGGTTACGCCGCCGGCACCGAAGGCCCAGGCTGCGGTCGCTGCCGCCCCGGCAGCCACCGTGGCAGCCGTGGGCGGGCGCGCCCTGGCCGCCCCGGCCACCCGGAAGTTGGCGCGGGAGTTGGGCGTGGATATCAATGGGGTGCCCGGGTCTGGTCCAGCCGGGCGCGTGACTGCCGAAGACGTCAAGCAGTTTACGGCTGGGACGGTGGCGGCGCCAGTGGTGGCTGCGGCCCCGGCCCCCGCTCCGGCGGTCGCGACGGTCGTCGCCCCGATCACCCCGGCCGCCGATGACGAGCGCATCCCCCTGCGCGGCATTCGCAAGGTTATCGCCGAACGCATGGTCAAGTCGAAGCACACAGCACCCCACGTGACCACCGTGGACGAGGTGGACCTGACCGAGCTGGCAGCCTTCCGCGCGAAGGCCAAGGAGATGGCCGCCCGCAAGAACGTCAAACTCTCCTTTATGCCCTTCTTTTTCAAGGCCCTCACCACGGCCCTGAAGGAGTTCCCCTACCTGAACGCCCAGATCGACGACGAAAAGCAGGAGATCGTGCTGCGTAAGCAGTACCACCTCGGTTTCGCTCTCGACACCGAGGCGGGGCTCCTGGTGCCCGTGATTCGGGACGTGGACAAGAAGTCCATCTTCCAGATCGCCGCCGAGATGCAGAACCTGATCGAGCGGGGCCGGGCCGGCAAGCTCCAGCCCGACGAGCTGCGGGGCAGCACCTTCTCGGTCTCCAACCAGGGCTCCATCGGCGGCCTCTTCTTCACGCCTGTCATCAACCATCCCGAGGTGGGCATTCTCGGTATCGGCCAGACGCAGGAACGCGGGATCGTGCGGGACGGCCAGATCGTCATCCGGAAGATGGCCTACCTCGCCCTCTCCTTTGACCACAGGCTGATCGACGGCGCCGTTGCGACGCGGTTCCTCGCCCGGGTCGTGGCACTCCTTGGCAACCCGACCCTGCTGATGCTGGAGGCGATGTAACCGTGGTCATGGGATCTTCCAAGATTGGCACAGATACGCTCATCATCGGCGCCGGCCCCGGCGGGTACGTGGCGGCTCAGCGGGCGTCGCAGCTCGGGCAGGTGGTCACACTTGTGGAGACGGAAGAACTCGGTGGTACCTGCCTCAACCACGGGTGCATCCCGTCCAAGGCGCTCATCTCGCTCGGTAACCTCATCACCAACGTGAAGGACGCCGCCGACCGGGGCATCACGGTGTCGGGGATTGAAGTTGACTTTGCCAAGACCCAGGAGTGGAAGCAGAACAAGGTGGTCAAGCGGTTGACCAGCGGCGTCGCCAGCCTCATGAAGGCAGGGGATGTGGAGGTCGTAAAGGGCAAGGCCCACTTCCTCGACCCGCACACCGTGCAGGTGGACATCGATGGCGGGCAGGCCGCCGTCTATGGCTTCAAGAATTGCATCATCGCTACGGGTTCGGTAGCGGTGAACCCAAAGTTCTTCCCGTTGGATGGGGGGAACGTGGTCTATTCCCGGGGTGCCCTGGCGTTCACCGCGGTTCCCAAGCATTTCGTGGTCATCGGCGGCGGGTACATCGGGGTCGAGTTGGGCATCGCCTACGCCAAGCTGGGTTCGGCGGTGACCATCGTGGAGGCGCTGGATCAGCTGCTGCCCGGCACGGACCCCGACCTCGTCAACGTGCTGATGCGCAAGATCCGGCGGCTCGGTATCACGGTCTACACCAAGTCCAAGGCCGCCGGCGGTCTGGTGGACGGCAAGGTGCGGGTCGAGGACGCTGAGGGCCGGATTCAGGAGATCCCGGCGGATAAGGTCCTGGTGGCCGTTGGGCGCCGCCCTTATACCGATGGGCTGGAAATGGACAACGCCGGGGTCACTGTTGACCCCAAGGGCTTCATCCTGGTGGATGACCAACTGCGGACCAACGTGAGCCACATCTTCGCCATCGGCGATGTGTGCAGCCCGGTGATGCTGGCACATAAGGCCAGCGCCCAGGGTCGGGTGGCGGCGGAGACCATAGCCGGTCTCCCCTCCCACGCTGACTGGCAGACGATTCCCGCCGTGGTCTTCACGGACCCCGAGATCGCCTACGTCGGGCTCACCGAAAAGCAGGCGCAGGAGCAGGGCTACGAGGTCGCCGTCAGCCGGCAGATGTTTGCCGCCGTTGGGCGGGCGCTGACGATGGGTGAGAGCGACGGCCTGGTCAAGCTGGTGGCCGACAAGAGGACCGGTGTCCTGTTGGGAGCGCAGCTGTGCGGCCCGGAGGTCTCCGAGCTCATCGGCGAATTGACGCTGGCCGTAGAGATGGGCGCCCTGGCTGAGGATGTGGCCCTGACGCCGCACTACCACCCGACGCTGTCGGAGGGGATCCTCGAAGCGGCTCATTCCCTGGTCAAACAGATCGAGGCGGGCGGACACAAGTAGTCTGCAAGGACGAAAAAGACCCCGGGCGGTGAAAACCGCCCGGGGTCTTTTTCGTGTGGCCAAGCCTAATGGGCTTGCTGGGCCTGCGTGTACCCGAGGCCCGGATCGCCGAATGGGCGGCTTAGGGCAGGGAGCGGTCAAAGGCTCAGACAATCGGAGAGGATGGCCGCAGCCAGGGCATCTGCCCCGGACCTGCCGTCGATGAAATGAAAGTTCAGTTCGAACACGCCGGTCGGCCTCCTCCGTGCGCTGCTATGGCCCAATTGTACGCACTGCTGCAGCAGGAGCGGCGAGATCGGAGTGGAATGGTACATCGGTCGTACAACTCAAGGAGGTGGGCGGATTGCCCCATACCCCTTCCGGCATCTTTTACACAGCGACCGGCTCAGGCGAACCAGTCGTTCTGCTCCACGGTGTGACGTTGGACGGTCGGATGTGGCAGCATCAGATGGAGCCGCTGCGGGCGGCTGGTTTCCGGGTGATTGCGGTCGACCTCAGGGGACACGGGCGGTCAGCGGCACTGGCAGACGGTGCAGACTCCGTGGCGGACCTGCTGGGTGTGTTGGATGACGCCGGGGTGGACCGCTGCCACTTGATTGGCATGTCGATGGGCGGGCATGACGCGGTGGCTTTCGCCGGCCGGCACCCTGAGCGCGTCAAGAGCCTGGTGCTGGCGGCTGCCTGGCTCCAGATTCCGGAGATGACCTGGGGCCCGCCGGTCCGGACCGTCCGTAACGAGGGCCTGGAGGCTGGCCGCCGGGCCTGGCTGGCCAACCCGGTCTTTGCGACTGCCGTGCAGGACCCGGACGTGGAGCGGGCTGTGGCGACCATGGTGGGGGAGAACGACCTATCCATTTGGACCCGCAGGGTGCGCGGGCCGGAGCCGGCGCCGCCAACCGCTGCTGACCTGACTCTGCACGTCCAGGCCCCGACGCAGGTCCTGGTCGGTGAGTTCGACCTGCCGTCTTTCAAGGCCGTCGCCCAATGGTTGCAGGCGACCGTTCCCGGCGCCCGTTCCTACCCTGTGGTTGTGATCCCCGAGGCCGGACACATGGCGCCCATGGAACGCCCGGAGGCGTTCAATCGGGTGGTGTTGGGGTTCCTCCGGCGGGTTTAGGCCACCCGCTCCCGCGACCGGGCCGTCGGCCTTAGCGTAGTTTGGGCGGGAATGGTAGCGGCAGGCGGCTCAGGCGTATCTCCATGGCCTGTGGTGACACGTTGAAGTGCTTGGCCAGGGCCGTGACCCGCCCACCCGTGGCCCGGTACATGGCCAGGATGGGTTGTTTGGGCATTAGCAGTTCACCGGCGAACCGGTTGGCCTCCCACTCCCGCAGGTAATGGACTCGTCGCTCCTCATCATAGGTATCCGGTCGCCTGATTTCCATATCGGCGCTGGAGCAGGTGAACATGGGGTCTTGCCGAGGTTCGGGCGTGCAGTGCAGGACGAAATGCCCGATCTCATGGGCGACGGAGAAACGCTGCCGGTGCAGGTGATGGTTCTCCTCGATGGCGATCACCATGGCCTCCGGGTTGAGGAAGGCCGCGTATTTACGGTCCCCTACCCGCAGGTCTGCTACCGGCTGCACCCAGATGCCAAATCGCAACAACGCGATCAGTTCGACATCTACCAGATAACCATCCCAGGGTTCTCCGAGTGACTCAAGTTCGGACTTGGCCTCCTGGAGAACCCGCTGTGCGGCCATTTCCGGATCTAACAACGTGGCTGACACCGTCATTCAGGCTCCTTGGGTTTCCTTGGTGGGGTTTGTGGCTTCCGGGACGCTGCCTCCCGCACCTTTTTCATTAGTAACTGTTTCTCCGTGTCGCTGCTGGTCTCCTTGTCTCGCGTCAGGACGGCTTGTGGGGAAGCGCCGGAGAGCGCCTCCAGCGTGAGCAACCGGCGAACTTCTCTGACCAGCGCCGCGAATGGTGCGGCCACCTTGACCGACAGCTGTTTGATGGCGGCGTTGTCCAGGGCCCCAACGGGCGTCTGGTCGGTCGACAGCTGCTCGATGGCGCTGGGAGTAAGGCCAGCCCTGCGACTCTGTTCCGCCACTGTGAGTCCCGATTGCTCCCGTTCATGGGCGAGTAGGGTGCCCAGGGTTTGCAGAGCGGTGGTCGGTGGTGGGGATAGTTGGCCAAACAGGCTCACGGCATAGGCCCGGCTCGCTGCGGCTACCTCCTGCCAGCGCCTCTCGGTGTGGATGTCCAGCATGGCCGGGAGCAATTCGCGCAGTTCCCCGGCATGCTCCGGGTGGGCGGCCGCAAAGGCTGATACGTCCAGCTGGCCGGAGGTCTCCAGGCGCTGCAGGGCCTCGGCGATGATGGCTTCGATGGGCCGGGTCATTGCGCGCCACCTCCTGGGTGGGTCGGATTCGGATAGCCCAGGTCGAGGAGTTGCTTCCTCAGCTCCTTGAGCCCCCGATAGTAGTAGTTTTCAACGCGTTTTTCCACGTTGCCGTCGTCCGTGACCAGGCCCTCGGCGACCAGCAGGTGGGCGGTCTCCTTGTTGGAACGGGACTCGAACTGGCGGGCGATGAGCACGAGGCGGTAGTGGTCAGGCAGTTGGGACAGGGCTTGCTGCAGCAGTGACTGCTCTTCAGATCTGACAGCCTCTTGTGCGGGGTCCGGTGTGGCTCCACTCTGCCGGTCCAGGAGGGGGTCGCCGCTCTCCTGGGGTGCATCCAGCGTGAGCGCCTCGTGGCTCCGGCCCTTGCGGCGCAGTTCATCGATGATGCGGCGCTTGAGGAGCGCCCAGAAGAGCGCAGCAAAGCGCTCCGGCACTTCCCGGCGGATGGCCTGGATCAGGGTTGCCCAGTGTGTTTGCATGACATCTTGGGCCAGGTGCGGGTCGGCGATTTCGCGGCGCACGAACTGCACGCCGCGGGTGTGGTAGCGGTCGACCAGTGCCACCCAGGCTTCCTCCCGACCGCCCAGGGCGGACTGGAGCAGGGTTTCATCCGTCGCGGCTGTGATGGGCGCCACCCCTTCGACCTCCTCACCCATCCGGGATGTCGCTCCAGGATGGCCAATCTCCTCACCGTCCCCCAAGATTTCGGTCCAGGGGTGCACAAGTCCTGTCGGGCCAGTCAGAGGGCGCGCAAGTACCGGCGCTGGAAGCGCCAGACGAGGGGGTCATGGATCGCGGCTTTTTTTAGGCCTGATCAGGACCGGCGGTGGACTCCTGTTGTGGCTGGCCTCGGACCGGCACTAGCGGACCTACGGGAGGCCCTTGTCGCCAAGCGGTTCGTCAAGGCCGCAGGTAAGGTGGACCACCAGGGCTACGGCACAAGCACAAGTCCCCGGCAAAGCCGGGGGAGTAAAGTACGGGTGGGCGCAATGTAGCATTAGAAGAGGGAGCAAGGAAGCTGCATGCCTCAGAGAGCGTGGAGCTTCGTTGATCATGCATGTACTTTGGTGTGAAGCAGCCGCCCGGCGTCGCCCGCCATCCGATCTGGCTGGGAGCCAGCCTGCCGCCTCCAGCTGCGCCAACCCCTGCCGCTCGGACTCCTGGTTGGAGGAGTATCCAGAGCAACTTGGCCGACTTGGCCACGTGTTGATCGAGGAGCACGGAACCGGGTACCTGCACAACCGTCGCCTTCACCTGGACCCCGCTGATTGGCAATTCCAGCCAGAACGCTGGAACTCCTTGCGAAACGTTGGGTTTTGGCACGGTCAAAGTCGGGGGGAGATTGCAAAAACTATCAGTTTAGGCCAGAAGAATGGGAGATTGGGGCTCTGTGGGGGTTTGGCGGTAAGAATTGGGACCAAAACCCCGGTTTTCTGGGGCGTGGGCGGAGAAACGATCTGTTTTTGCCTGACATCGGGCCCAGGGCGGCTGGCAATTTCTATCGATTCACTCCAAAGGCGACTGCAGGCCGAGACAGGTTCACCTGTCCGGCATGCTTGTCTGGCGTTTGCCGCGTCTGGGGTCCCGCCGACCCGTAGGCCGGTTACGCCTCCCTCACCGTGGGCGAACTGCACCTCCACCGGTAGGTCTTCCAGATAGAGTCGCCAGTCGCCCATGGGGATCAGCTTCTTGCGACCGAAGAGAAGCCCCTGGCCATACGGTCGGACTTCAACCTTGATCCCCGTCCGTCACTCACGTAAGTCCCTTCCACCACATGGAGCACTGCAAAACTGCGCAGGCGGGGGGATGTTTCTATTCCACGATCTTCCCATCGATGATCCGGATGACCCGCTGCGCCCGTGCCCCGACCCGGGAGTCATGCGTGACCATGACCACAGTCAGGCCATGACTGGCCCGCACCTCCTCAATCACGTTGAGGACGGTGTCGCCGTTCGTCTCATCGAGGGCCCCTGTGGGCTCGTCGGCCAGGAGCAGGGGCGGCGAGTTGACCAGCGCCCGCGCGATGCAGACCCGTTGCTGCTCGCCCCCCGACAGTTGCGACGGCAGGGCGGCCATCTTATGGCCCATGCCCACGGCATCCAGCAACTGCATGGCCTTGCGGCGCTTGTTGTATTCGACTGCTCGTGGCAGCAGCGGCGCCATCACGTTGCCCAGGGCGGTCAGGGTCGGCAGCAGGTAGTACTGCTGGAAGATGAACCCGACCTTGGCGAAGCGGAAATCGGCCAACCGGTCGCCGCTCAGACCGGCGATCTGGATCCCGTCGATGGTGATCTTTCCGTCTGTGGGGGTGTCCAGGGCACCCATGAGGCTGAGAAGCGTTGATTTGCCAGACCCCGACGGCCCCATGACGGCAACGAACTCTCCCCGTGCGACCGCCAGGGAGACGCCGCGCAGCGCATCGGTGCCTCCCGGGAAGCGCTTGGCCAGGTTCCGCACGTCGATCATGAGATCTTCACTCCTTCACCCGGCTGCATGCGGGCGGCCGATTCAGCCGGGGCGACGGCCCCGATGAGCCCCGTCACCGTCGGTATGCTGATGATCACTGGCAGGATGCGCCACAGACCCGGCTGCACCCGACCGTAGACGCCAAACAGGACGACGAGACCGATGACCGCACCCGCGGCCCCCGCCACCAGGCCCCAGAGCAGTCCCTCCCGCAGGACCAGACCCCGCAGGGCGCCCCGACGCCAGCCCAGGGCGCTCAAGAGTGCGAGCTCACCCCGCCGCTCCAACACCGACAGGGACATCAGATCGGCCGTCGTGGCGGCCGCCAGGGCGAAGGCGGCGATCATCAGCGCATAGTGGAAGGGACCGACCTGCAGCGCCACCTGGCTGCCCAACACGGTCACGAAGAAGCGGTCCTCCAGCCGCAGCGAGAGCGCTGTGAGCACCACCAGCAAGGCGGTGGGGAGCACCAGTGCCGCCAGGGAGAGCAGGTTGCGCTGACGGGCCGCTACGGCGCCCCAGGCCATCTGAAAGAGGCTGTCGACGTGCGCGAGCTGCTTGTTGGGCGTCACCCCGCTGCTGCGCATCGCCCGCATGGGACGGGCGACGCCGGTGGCGAGGGTGGCCACCGTCGCACCCGCCGCGTAGAGCAAGAAGGCGATCCCGGCCGCCTCTACAGTCTGGACCCGGGGGTAGAAGATGGCCGCCACGGTGCCCCCCGCCAGGGAGACCATGGCCGATTCGGCCAGGGCCAGCACCAGCAGATACCGGGTCCGCCAGCCCACGGCCGCCAGGATCGAGAGCTCCCGCTGGCGCAGCATCACATGGACCATGCTGCTGGCGATGACGAAGACGAAGCCCACCAGCAGCACGAGGCCCATGACCAGCAGATCGCCGCGGCGGAGTTCACGGAACATCTGGATGGCCTGGCCCTGCTTGATCCAGGTCTGTGCCACGTAGCCGGTCGCCGGGACCTCGTCCTTCCCTGGCAGGTTGACCAGGATCGGTTCCGGCGAGGCACCGCGCAGGATGTCCACCTGCAGGTCGGTGCGAGCCGCGATCGCCTTGGCCACCTTGTCCACCTTGGCAATGGACGCATCCGAGACTTGCTCCACCCCGGCGACTCGCACCCGGACCGCGCCGATAGGCGCCGGCGACAGCAGAGGGACGGCGGCGGTGAGGGTGGTCAGTAGCACCGGCGGCGTGGTCAGATAGGCCAGGGGGTGCGACAGGGGTTTTAACGCCACCGAGCGGGCCAGCGGTTTGAGCCCGGTGTCGAACATCACCTGGGCGCCGCCGGCCCGGTACAATGCGGCTCCCGGATCATCGGGGGTGCTCAGTGCGACCCGTCCGGGATCGTATGTCCCCACCAGGTGAAAGCGCACGGGGTAGGGCGCATCGTCACCGGTGCCACCGAAGCGCCACGCGGCCATGGGGGAGCCAGTGGCACCCTTGGGTGGGCTGACTACTCCGGCCGTCAGGGTCTGGAAGGCGGATGGCCAGCGGCTGGGGTCCGGGGAGAGTACGCTCTGATACTGCTGGGGCCGGGGGGCCTGGTGCAGCTTTGCCGACCAGGTCAACTGAATGTCGCTGGCTCCCAGGCGCGCCAGCAGGAGCTCACCCATGCGACCGGGCGGGCTCTGCCAGGCGGCGGCTGCAACGCCTGGGCGAGTGGCCAGGTACGCTGAGGCACCGCCACGAGTCACGACATCATTTAAGAGTGCGGTGGTCGGCTCAGCCGGCAGGTCCAACCGTTCCAGCCGGACCCGGAGGTTGAAGTCGCCGTAGGTACCCGCCGAAACGAGAACGGGCAGGCTATAGGTGACCGTGCCCGGTGTGGGTATCGGCGACGGGCGGTCATCGCCAGTCGCGAAGTATGAGCCGCCTGCGACGGCCTTGTCGAGTCCCATCAGCCGGGACTCGGCCTCCGCATCCACCGCGACGATGCCCACGGGAACGGTGACCGTCACATCGAAGGCGGTCGAATCATCGGCAGGGGCCACGCCGATTCCGGCCTGTTCAAACAGTGCGGCCGCCACCGTGCCCTCGCGGCGCTCCTCTCGCGTCCTGGCCGTGCCGCGCAGGCCGGCTGAAGCCTCGTAGCGTGTCCCTTCCAGCAGGGAGGGCGAGAAGACCCAGGTATAGCGTGTTCCCTTGGTGGTGTATGTCTGGAGCCCATCCGACTGCGACTGCTCCCACGCGACCCGGTAGAGTCCCGGTTCGGCTTTGAGCGGCACGGAAACCGGGTAGTCGACCCAGCCGACCTGCGTCACCGGGGCGGCAACTTCCACACCAGCGATCTGCTTGATCTGCTCCCACTGCTGCATGGAGATGCCGCCGCCGCCCCCCGTCAACTGCGACGGCGGAAAGTAGCCAGGGGTGCCTTCGATGCCCTTGGGTCGGACCAGGATGTCGTAGGAGACCCGCCAGCGGTCCGCCATGGTTTGCATGACCGTGGCCTGGGAGTGCTGGAGCGTCCCCACCAGAAAGGCCAGACCGGCGGTGATCGCCGCGGCGCCTAGCGCCAGGAGCCCGAGCCGGAGGAGTCGTAACCGTGCCGATTGCAGGATCAGGTCACGCATAGGGAAGGGTGCCCCCCAGACTGGTGGACCAGCTCATCCAATCATGCTTCGAGATTGAAATACCCGCCCCCTGTGATGCCTCAAGCTTTTGCGCCCTGCGGCGTAATTTCTTATACTGTTCTCAGGGAGATCTGCTAGGGTGGGAAGTGTTCAGGAGGTGCAGCCATGGCGCCGCGAGTCCTGGTTGTGGACGATGATGTGAAGATTACCTCGTTCCTGCGCCGTGGGCTGGCGCTGGAAGGGTACGCGGTCACGGTTGCAAACAGTGGAGCCGAAGGGCTCCGGGCCGCCGCCGAGCATGAGCCGGATGTGCTGGTCCTCGACATCATGATGCCTGGGATTGACGGCATCGAGGTCTGCCGGCGCATCCGCGCCGCCGACATGCCGGTGCCGATCTTGATGCTCACCGCCCGGGACACCGTAGCAGATCGGGTCAAAGGATTGGATAGCGGTGCCGATGATTATCTGGTCAAGCCGTTTGCGCTGGAGGAGCTGCTGGCCCGGGTGCGTGCGCTGCTACGGCGCAAGCCGGGGGTGCGGGACGCGGACGAGCCGCGGTCGGTGGTGCTCACCTACGCCGATCTGACGCTGGATACCGGCAGCCGCGAGGTGAGGCGGGGCGAACGCTCCGTTGAGCTGACGGCCAAGGAGTTTGAGCTGCTCACGCTTTTCCTCACCCATCCCCGGCAGGTACTGACCCGGGACATGCTGATGGAGAAGGTCTGGGGGTACGACTACGCCGGCGAGAGCAACGTGCTGGAGGTCTATGTCGGGTACCTGCGGCAAAAGCTGGAGGCCAGCGGGGAGCCGCGCATCATCCAGACCGTACGGGGCGTCGGCTACGTCCTGAAGGAGTGACTAGCATGACGATCCGCTGGAGGCTGACGCTGCTCTATTCGGGACTGATCGCCGTCGCACTGGTTCTCTTCGGCCTCCTGTTCTTCAGCGTGCTCCGTTGGGCCTTTCTGCGAGAGGTTGACGCCACGCTTGAGGAGACCGCCGGGACGGTCGCTTATGTCTACCGGCAGCGGGGGCGGATCCCCCCGCTCGATTCCCTGAGCGACCGTTCGACCCATGTGCTCGTGCGGGATGCTGTGACCGGCGAATCGGTTGGATCCAGCCGCTTCACGGGTCTGTTTCCACTGCCCAGGGTCGCACAGCACGGGCAGGCGATCTACTCTGACGAAGTCGACCGGGAGGGCATCCCTTACCGGCTCTACACGCTGCCGGTGGTCCAGGGCGGCAAGCCGGTTGGCTATATCCAGGTCGCCTACGTGGTGAGCATCCTGAACGCCGTTACCCGGCGGATGGTGTTGCTCGTGGGCCTTGGGACTGTGATGTTCGGGCTCCTGTCGGCGCTGGGGTCGTGGTGGGTGGCCCGCCGGGCCATCGCACCGGTGGAGGATGTGGCCCGAGCTGCCCAGGCGGTGGGTGAGTCCGCCGACCTGAGCCTGCGGGTGCCTGCCCTCGGCACCGATGACGAGGTCGGGGTCCTGGTGGCCACCTTCAATGACATGCTTGACCAGCTGCAGGGGCTGTATGGGCGGCTGGCGGCTTCGGTGGATGCACAGCAGCGCTTTGTCGCCGATGCCTCCCACGAGTTGCGCACACCGCTGACCATTATCCGTGGGAATATCGATTACCTCCGGAAGGCGGGGACCCTGGATCAGGAGGCCTTGTCGGATATGGCCTCTGAGGCTGCCCGCATGACCCGCATGGTGGATGAACTCCTGGCACTGGCCCGCGCCGATGCCGGTCAGTCACCGGAGCTGCAGACCGTCGCACTGGGACCGCTGGTGTCGGACGCCTGCCGAAAGGCCCAGGCGCTGCCACACCAGGCGGACTTCCGGTCCGATCTGCCCGAGGCGCTGGACCGGGTGGTGGTGCTTGGCCACGCCGAGTGGCTGACCCGGGTGCTGCTGATCTTGATCGACAACGCCTTCAAGTACACGCCTGCCGGATCGGTCACGGTCCGGGCCGGCCGGCAGGGTAGCGGCGTGGTGATCCAGGTGGCGGACACGGGCATGGGGATCGCACCGGAGGATCTGCCGCACATCTTTGAGCGGTTCTACCGGACCGACCGGGCCCGGGGGCGGGGGGGCACAGGCCTTGGCCTGGCCATCGCCAACTGGATCGCCGGTGTGCATGGTGGCAAGCTGACTGCCGAGAGCGAAGTGGGCAAGGGGAGCACGTTCAGCCTCTGGCTGCCGTTGCACAAGGCCGCGTAGTTTTCTTAGCCAATTCTCAGAATCGGTTCAGGTACTTTTCAGCCCAAACCCTCAGGATAGGAAACGTCAAGAGCGCAATACGTAATGAATACCAAAGCTGGAGGGATCACGATATGTTCAATGAGCAGGATCCGATTCGGCCGGTGGAGCAGCATAGCGAGCCCTCGCCCGAGGCCGCCACCGAGGCCAACCCGGCGCTCGAACTCCCTGAGATTCTGGTTCCGGCGGCAGCGTCGGTGGCGGCAGCGTCGGTGGCGGCAGCAGAGCCCAAGGAGGCCAGGCCGAAGCGGTCCGGCTGGAAGCTGTTCGCGGGCGCCCTGGCATTGGTTGCTATGGGCGCCGGCGTCGGCAGTGTGACCACGTTTGCGATGGCCCGCAGGTTTGCTCAGGTTACGCCCATCGGCTACACGGCGACGGCAACTCCGTCCGCCAAGGCCGTCACGTCGGCCCCCTTTGCTGAGTCCGGAAACGTGATTCCCGGTGTCTATCGGCGGGTGAGCCCGGCGGTGGTTGCGATCAAGGTCCAGATGCGGCAAGGGTACTCCGTCGGTCAAGCCTCTGGTTCCGGCTTTGTCGTGGATTCGAAGGGCTATGTACTGACCAACTTCCACGTAATCAAGGGAGCCTCCAAGATCACCGTCAATTTCGTCGATGGGACCAAGCTGGATGGCAAGGTCGTCGGTGCGGATCAGTACAAGGACCTCGCAATCGTCAAGGTCGATCCCGGCAATCGTGGCCTCGTGGCGGTCACGTTGGGCAACTCAGACAGCGTGCAGGTCGGCGAACTGGCCATCGCCATCGGCAGTCCGTTCAACCAGGATCACTCGGTTACAGCCGGCATCGTGTCGGGGTTGAACCGGGATATCAACGAGGAGAGCAACCCGTTCCCGATCAAGGGCGGTATCCAGACTGATGCGGCGATCAACCCCGGCAACTCCGGCGGCCCGCTGCTGAACGCCGCCGGCGAGGTCATCGGCATCAATACGGCGATTGAGAGCCCGCTGCGGGGCTCGGTAGGCATCGGGTTTGCGGTGCCGGTCAACCTGGCGAAGGAGATTATCCCGACCCTGATGGCCGGAACGAACGTCAAGTATCCCTGGTTGGGCGTTGGTCTGGAAGACATGACAGCCGACATTGCCAAGACAATGGGTTCGAGTCTCACTGCCGGCGCCGTGGTCTACAGCATCTATCGCAACAGTCCTGCAGCTGCGGCTGGTCTGCAATCGGCTGCGGTGAACCGGCAAGGCAATATTCTGGCTGGCGATGTGATCATCAAGGTCGACAATCAGCCGATCAAGGGCTCGCAGGACCTGATCGAATACATCAAGGATAAGAAGGTCGGCGACAAGGTGAAGCTGACCGTGGTCCGTGGCACTGAGACGCTCTCTCTCACGGCCCAGCTTGCGGCCCGGCCTGATCCGGGACAGATGACGCTGGACGGTGAGGATCAATAGGCTTCTATAGATTAAGTTCTCTAAATAAATAGGGCGGGAGGCCCCCAGCCTCATCCGCAGGAAGCAGCCGGTAACCCCTGGACCGGCTGCTTTTGATTTTGTTGGGTGCCCGGACAGACCAACAGACGTTCAAGCCACGCACACTTTATTGTGGTGCGGGACATGCTAAAGGCACAAGGAGGGACGCTTCGCATGGAGAAAAACACAAAGCAGCCGCTGTCTCAGGTGCCTTCGAAAGCGACCGGTGGGGGTTCGCCGTCCCTGGATCACGGGGTGCAATCACTGGTGGCCAAGGATAACCCCGACGACGTGGATCTGGAGACTGCCGTTCGGGCCCAGAAGCGAGGCTCCCGGCGATGATCAGCAGGGACGTCAAGGGCATGGCGGATTTGGTTGAGGCGCTGGAGGATGAGATCGCAGCCCTGACGAAGTTAGACCCGTACGATCCTCAAATTACCTGGCTGCAGGATCGGCTGGGGGCCACGCTCACTGATTTCTACCGCTCTGTGCCGCGCGGCGTTTGACCTTACTGTGCGCGCCCGATGGGGAGTCTAGCCGTCGCAGCACTATACTGGTAACGGGAATCGCCTGCGGAGGGGGTGTCGCTGGTGCCTCGCGTCACTGCCAGCATCCTGGTCGAAGCCCCGCCAGAGGTAGTGTTTCAGACGGTGGAGATGCCGCCCCGACCCTTGCTGCCCACCGGGGGCCCACGCCTCGTGCGTCCTGACGGGTTGACCGGGCCGGGAGCGGTTTACCGGTGGGAGTTCAAACGCTGGGGGTTGGGATTCCGGACCGACAGCGTCGTCACGGACTACCTCCCAGGTGTGGCCATTGCGTTTCAGGGGACCCGCGGCTGGGACATGCACGCCGAGGCAAGGTTACAGCCCGAGTCAGGCGGGACACGCCTGCTCTTCCACATGCGATACCGGTTCGGCGTGCCAGTGCGATGGCTCATTCCGGGTGCGTTGATTCGGTTGGGTATCTGGCATGCAATGCGCCAGGTCAAAGACATGGCTGAAGCGAAGTCCA
>DAHVXO010000280.1 GCA_027356675.1 Symbiobacteriaceae bacterium
ATGGAGACCTTCAGGGAGGCTGATTGCTCCGCTAGCCGGGGTGCCACGTAGGAACCGATCATGCGCACAGGGCTAGCAGGCAAGGGCAGCCGTAAGGAATCGCGCCCCACCCGGTCAGGACCCCGCGGTGGATCCACATGACTCTGGCCCACAATGCGGAGCTGCAACTCCAGGCTGGCTTCCTCCACCGTGACATTGGGAACAGTCAGGAGAGCCAGCGCCGGCACCTGGACCTTTACGGTCGTGTCGATCCGGTTGCCCGGGTTGTCGGGGTCGGCCCGGGGGTGCACATACTCGAAATCGAGCATACGGGCGTGGCTGACGCCCTCCTTGTCGGTCTCAAAGCCGACCTCGCTTACAAACTCGGCGGTGGTCCGGGCCGCCATGCCCTGGGCCCGCACTACAGATTCCAGCGGGGCCGCGATCAGGTACTCAATCGGGAGCAAGCCTTGCTGTACCGTATCCGCCAACGCTGCCACCTACCTTCGCGTGCTGCATCCGCCGGTGATCAGGTGCTGGTGATGGCATCATTGAGAATGCGCAGCACCCGCGACAGCCCCTCGGGAATCTGGTCCTGCACAGCTTTCATGCTGATCGCGATCCGGGCGCTGCGGTCCTCCGTGGTGGATGTGGAGGTCTTGTAAGAGGCCGACACGTTGAAGGTTGAGGTCACGTTGGCCTTGACGGTCGCCGACGGACCGCCCAGGAAGCCCAGGAAACCGCCGCCGAACTTGGTGGTCGCATCGGTCGTGGTCGTCGATCCGCCGCTGCTGGACACAGCGACCTTGCTGGTACGGGTGATGGTCTCCCGAACCCTGAACTCGAACTGCACGTCGAGGTCCTGGACCCGGATGTACGGGATCGGCACGATGGCCAGCATGGGAACCGTGAGGGTACTGGACTGAGTCGTTGGGACGGCAGCCGGATCCTGCGGGTTAGCCACCTGCTTGGTGTACGCAAACTGCACATTGCGTACGCTCAAGTTCCCGGCTGAGTCCTCCTCCAGACCCACCTTCTCGATGAAGTCGACCGTCGTCTGAGCCGCCAGCGCCTGGCTCTTGATGGCCCCCTGCAGCGGTGCACTCAACATGTACTCCAAGGGAAGTGACTGCAGTTCTGCCCCGATATCCACCGGCATGGTCTCTACCTCCTCGCGATCCTTTTGCGATGCATGATCATTTTAACGCATGAACAATACGTCAATCAATATGACGTTACACATTTGTTACACGATTCGTTCGACATGTTTCGCGCCGTACACTGAAAGATTTGCACCGTTTGCAGGAGGGGACTGCCCCCCGGTGCGAAGCACCGGAATTGAAGGGGAAGCCCGATCTTGACGACGAGGATCCGAACCGCGCGACACAGGCTCGCCGCTGGGTGGCCGATACTGGCGAGCCTGTGGGGTTTGGAAGAAAACACCCCGGGCCTGAGCAGCTATTGCACCTCAACTCGGCCCCTGAAGGCCACATCCACAATGAATCGGTCAAAGGTCTCGTTCTCGTCGGCGAACTGGACGGTGCGCCACCGGACATCCGCCGCGGCTTCGAAGCCTTTTCGCTCCGCTGAGGCGAGTTTGGAAAGGGCCAGTTGGGCCGCGACCGCACTGAGTTGGGCGCGGCTGCCCGTCAACTCAAAGAGAGTCTGCCCATATCGCCGCACAGTCCCCACGATGCGCATGTCATCCGGCGTGGTGCTGTAGAAGACCAAGCCCAGTTCCATGTCCGCCTCCAGGCGCCCGTCTCGCTGCAACTGCTCCGCCATGGCTCGCTGAACTGCCCGGACTACCTCGCTGTGGTCCAGTGTGACCAACCGCTCCCCGTCCACCGGCCTCCCCCCTCTCTCTCAGGGTAGCAGCGATCGGAAGGGAATGCAGTCGAAAATTGTCGCCTTTCCAAAATAATTCCAGATCACAGGTATGAAAACGGCCGCCCTGTGTGGGCGGCTGTTATGAATCGGTTCAGCTTAGTACTTGTCTTTCTGCGCCTGCGACTTCACCCGCTTGACAATGTTGACGCTGGCGCTCGCCCCGATGCGATTCGCCCCAGCCTTTGCCATTGCCTGGGCGGTATCGAAGTCCCGGATGCCGCCGGAGGCCTTGACGCCCATATTGGGTCCGACCGTCTTGCGCATGAGGGCGATGTCAGCGGCCGTGGCGCCGCCGGGCCCGAAGCCCGTGGAGGTCTTGACGAAATCGAGGCCCGCCTGCTTGGCAAGCTCACAGGCCCTCACCTTCTCCTCGTTGGTCAGCAGACCCGTCTCCAGGATGACCTTGACGAGCGCCCGAGGCTTGACCGCCTTGGCCACAGCCTTCATATCCTCCAGCACCACGTCGTACTGGCTGGATTTGAGGGCACCCACGTTCATCACCATGTCGACCTCGGTCGCCCCGCCCCGGACGGCCTCTGCCGCCTCGGCGGCCTTGGAGGCCGAGCTGGTGGCCCCCAGTGGGAAACCGATGACCGTGCAGACTTTGACCTTCGAATTCTGAAGTAGCTTGGCGCAGAGCGTCACCCAGGTCGGGTTGACGCACACGGACCAGAACCCGTACTCCATCGCTTCCTTGCAGAGCTTCTTGACCTGCTCCACCGTGGCTTCCGGCTTGAGCAAGGTGTGATCGATCATGCGGGCCAGTTCCCGGTCGTAATCGCCTTGAGCGGGCAACGGGGCGGCCCCGGGCAGGGCGAACGCTTTGGCAGCGTTCTCCGCGACGGTCAGGCGAGAAGCCAGCACGGCCGGGTGCGGCTGGTACGCGGGCACGAAGCCCCCGCTCCCCGGCTTACCGCCACCGGTAGCCCTTTCCACCTCAGGAACCAGAGCCGTCAGATTCGTGATGGCAAACCCGAGGGTCTTGAGGGTCTCAATGACCTCCTCCACCTTGCGGCGGATGGACCAGGTCGCATCCGTCGGGGCGACCAGCGACTCACGTGCGATGATGACCCGCTTGCCCGCCAGGGCCGCCTGGACCAGCACCGCTGAGCCGAGACAGTCGCCCATAAGTCCCGCCGCCTTGGCCGCCACGCTGGTCGTGATCACCGGCACCACGATGGTCCCGGCGCCCTGCACGAGCCGCCGGGCCAGCGTCTCGCTCGGCTCGCCGCTCAGTACCTGGCTGCAGGCTTGGACCTGCGACAGGCGGGAGGAGTCGCCGCCGGTCACAACCGTGACCTGGCGGGTGGCGGCCAGCGTCTTGATAGCCCCGATGACCTGATCGCATACCGGGCCGGCCACCACAATCAGTACGTCGGTCTTGAAGTCCGGTCCGACGGCGCAGGCGGGCAGTCGCGGGGCCAGGTCAGCCGCGGACCCGGTTGCGCAGCTGATCGGAGACGATGCGGCCGCATCCGGCGGATCTGCCACCACGACGGCGGCCGTCGTCGGAGTCGGATCCGACGCCACTCCGAGCGCCGCGACCACCAATTGCCGCACCTCTTCCGGACTGGCGGCAGTCCCATCCGCCTGCAGTTGCCGGAGCACTTCTGCGGTGACCTTCTCCTTCACGCGCTGCCAATCCATGCTCAAACGCCTCCCAACCGGGCTAGACATCAATATAATCAATCACGCCAACGATCAGGGCCTCAGCGGGCACGTCCTTCTTGCCCAAGATCATTCGCACGGACTGGCCCTCCTGAAGCAACAGCACAATATCACCGATGCCGGCGCTCACTCGGTCGCAAGCGACGATCTCGGTCCCATCCGGTGTTCCTGTATGGTCCAGCGGTTCGACAATCAGTAGCTTCTCCCCACCGAACCCGTTCAGTTTCATTGTGGCAACCAGCTGGCCCGTGACGCGGGCGAGCAACACTAGGACCGCCCCCTTTGCCCGGTCCGGAACCCGAGGGCAGCCAGGTCCACCGGCACGTCCGGCGGCCGGTTTAGCGAATCGACAATTCCCACGATGGCGAGGTCCACCGGCGCCTCATTCGCCGCCAGGGAGGCATCGCGGGCACGGGCCATCATCACAACCTCGCCGACCCCTGCACCGATGCAATCCACGGCGATGGCGGGCTTGCCGGCCGGGGAACCATCAGCCTTGATGGGCTCCACCACGAGGAGCTTGCGACCGACCAGCTGTTCGTCCTTGCGGGTGGCTACCACGACCCCGATGACGCGGCCAGTGATCACGTAGCCACCCCCCGCGGCGCAGCCTCGTCCATCGCCCTGATCTTGTCCACCCGACGGGCGTGCCGCCCACTCACGGCGAACGGGGTGTCGAGGAAGGTCTTCGAGATCTGACGTGCCAGGGCCTTCCCGACCAGACCCCCACCCAGCGTCAGCAAGTTCGCATCGTTGTGTTCGCGAGCGTTACCCGCCGTCGAAAGGTCATAGCACATGGCGGCCCGACAGCCGGGGACCTTGTTGGCGACCATGCAGGAGCCGATGCCGGCGCCATCGACCATGATGCCCCGGTCGACCAGACCGGCGGCCACGGCGACGGCCACCTGCACGGCAAAGTCCGGGTAGTCGACGGGTTGGGTATCGTTGGTCCCCAGGTCTACTACCGTGTGCCCCTGCTCCTTGAGGAAACCCTTCAGGTCCTCTTTGAGCTCAAAGCCACCATGATCGCTCCCGACGGCTATGCGCATGGGCCCATCCCCCTTCCTCGGCGGTCCGGTAGGCCTGCGAACGCTTACAGGTCCAGCCGCCCTCGGCGGTTCGGTAGGCCTGCGGCCTTTTACGTCAGCTGCGTCCTCGGCGGTCCGGTAGGCCTGCGAACGCTTACTTTCCCTTTGTGGCGGGCTCGGCGGCGACCTTGGGCTTCGGCAGGATCTTCTCGACCTCATCATGCGGGCGCGGGATCACGTGGGCGGAGACCAACTGGCCTACGCGCTCCGCAGCTGCAGCGCCGGCATCAACGGCCGCCTTAACGGCGCCCACGTCGCCACGCACGAAGACCGTGATGTAGGCGGCGCCGATCTGAACCTGCCCGATCACCTGAACGTTGGCAGCCTTGGCCATGGCATCGGCCGCTTCCACGGAGCCCACAAAACCGCGGGTCTCAATCATCCCTAGTGCCTGAAGGGGCATTTACCGGTCCCTCCTTAATTTGCGCTTCAAATCCACATGCGGGGCCGGGATGACCGTCGTGGCCACCAGCGCCCCATCCCGCTGTGCGGCATCCGCCGCCGCAGCGACTCCGGCCTGGACCGAGCCGACGTCCCCTGTGAAGGTAACGTAACCCTTACCGCCCAATCCCCGGGCCATTCGCAGCTCCAGCAAGTCGACCATGGCGGTCTTCGCCGCAGCATCCGCCGCCCGAATCACCGCGGCGACTGTTGCGGTCTCAACCACGCCGATTGCGCCCACTTCCTCCGCACCAGGCTCGCCCTTCATGGCAGGCAACACCTGCGGGTGCAAATTGGCGATGAGCAGCCGTCCAAGCAGTGACTCCCCCGCCTCGAAGGCCCCTGCATCGACGGATGCCGAGACCGACGCCACGTCGCCCGCCACGATGGCAATGTACTTGCCCGGGCTGGTGGTGTAGGCGTCCATGAGTTCGACGGCGGCCATCTTCAGCATCGCATCGGCACATCTCAGACCGATGGCAATACTGCTGACCTCAACGATGCCGATGGCGAGGCGGGTATCGATGTTGGTTCACCTCTGGTCTTAAGCGGTTCAGGCGGGTTGGGCCGCGCCTTCACCGCTAGATAATCCGGAAATGGCCCACCAGCACGCACCGGCGCTCACGCGTGAACGTGCGGGCCGATGTGATGCCCTCACCAGTAGAGCCGGCAATGGAGAGCGAGACGAAGCCCTCGCCGCCGATGCCGAGCCCGGCGTAATGCGGGCCATTCTTGACAAAGATGGAGCAGTTGGATTCCTTGGCCATCCGGCTCAGGTTGCGGATGTCGTTGGAGTGGATCGAGGCCGTATGCCGGTTGCCCTTCTCCGCCTTGATGGCCAGGTCGATGGCCGACGCGGCGTCAGGCATCCGGACGATGGGCAGGACCGGCATCATCATCTCGTTCCACACAAACGGGTGATCCTGCGGCACTTCGCAGATGACCAGCCGGGACGCAGCCGGAGCGGTGATGCCGGCATCCCGGAGGATCAGCCCCGCGTCCTTGCCGATATACTTGCGATTCATGCCCCTGGGGCTCGTGTCGCCTGAGGGGTAGAGCAGCCGCATGAGCCGGTCCACCTCGGACCATTTGACCTCAAAGGCGCCATGCTTTACCATTAACTGCTTGACCTGATCCGCCACCGCCCCAACCACAAAGCACTCCTTCTCCGCCGTGCAGAGCACGGTGTTGTCGAAGGAGGCACCGTCGACGACATCCTGCGCCGCCTTGTCGAGGTCGGCCGTTTCGTCGATGACCGTCGGGGGGTTGCCCGGACCCGCAGCCCAGACTTTCTTGCCGCAAGTCATGGCGAGCTTGACCACCGGTCCGCCGCCAGTTACGAGCAGGGCGTCGATGCCCTTGTGGGTCATGAGCGCCTGAGCGCTCTCAATGGTCGGCTCGGCGACGCAAGTCAGCAGCGACTCTGGTCCGCCGGCCCCGGCGATCGCCTGGTTGAGGATCTCGACGGCTGATGCGCAGCAAGCCTTTGCGCTGGGATGGAAGTTGAAGACTACAGCGTTCCCTGCCGCCACGAGGCTCAGCCCATTGTTGATGATGGTCGCAGTCGGATTGGTGGTCGGAGTGATGCACCCCACCACGCCCCACGGCGCCCGCTCGACGATAGTAAGACCGTCATCCCCGCTCCAGGAGACGGTGATGATGTCCTCCACCCCGGGAGTCTTGTTGGCTGCAAACAGGTTCTTCTTGGCCTTATCCTCTACCCGACCCAGCCCGGTCTCCCGGACTGCGTAGTCGGCCAGGAAATGGGCGGCGCCCCGGGCGGCCACCCGCATGGCCTCGATGATCTCCTTGCGCTTGGACAGCGGCAGGACCTGGAGCCGGAGGAAAGCAATCCGGGCAGCGCGGGCTGCCTCATCGACTGTCGTGTAGATGCCGCTCGGGTTCACCTTGACCCCGCCCTCGGCGACCGCCTGTGCGGCGGCCCGGACATCGGCATCCAGCGCACCCTGCTGCCCGAGCTTCTGCATGACCTCCGCAACCAGTTGGGAGATCTGTTCCTTGGCAAGCAACTGAGTCACCTCCACGGTCCCGCTAAACCGCAGGCTAGCCCTTGGTGTAAACCTTCTGCCCCTGCACGTCCAGCGTATCGACGATCGCCATGATGACGGCGTCGCAGGGGGTATCCTTGGTGCGGGAAGTCTGTCGGGCAGAGGAGCCAGAGCAGACCATTACGATCTCGCCTTCGCCCGCTCCGACGGCGTCGATGGCGACCAGGGGTCTGCCGTCCGGGCTCTGGTCCGCCAGGGACACAGGCTGAACGATCTGCAACTTCTGCCCGGAAAGTTTGTCGTCTTTCCGGGTGGCGACGACGGTTCCAATCACGCGAGCCAGAATCACGTAGGCTCACCACCTTGGTCATCCGTAGGAGACTACTCTGCCTTCAGCGCGATCGGCAGGGTCGCATCCAGGTCGGAATGCGGCCGCGGGATCACGTGCACGGAGATGACCTCACCAACCTTCGCAGCGGCAGCCGCACCGGCATCCGTAGCGGACTTGACCGCAGCGACGTCGCCCCGCACGATTGCGGTGACATAGCCGGAACCAATC